>NZ_JBSGDD010000033.1:0-66249 GCF_053602195.1 Kitasatospora sp. NPDC004531
CCGCCCACCCGCCCTCACCTGGAGCGCCCATGCCCGTCAGCACCGACTTCCGCACCGGTTCGCCGACCTGGATCGACCTCGGCAGCCCGGACCTCGCCGAGTCCGAGCTGTTCTACGGCGCGGTGTTCGGCTGGACCTTCGAGTCGGGCGGCCCCGACGCGGGCGGCTACGGCTTCTTCCGCAGCGAGGGCCGCACGGTCGCCGCCGCCGGGCCGCTGACCGAGGCGGAGGCGCTGCCCGCCTGGACGGTGTACTTCCGCACCGAGGACGCCGACGCCACGGCGCGGGCCGTCACCGACGCGGGCGGCACGGTGCGGGTGCCGCCGTCGGACGTGATGGCGGAGGGCCGCTTCGCGCAGTTCACCGACCCGACCGGCGGCGCCTTCGCGGTCTGGCAGCCCGGCCGGACTGTCGGCCTGGAGGCGGCCGGGCAACCGAACGCGCTGTGCTGGGCCGAGCTGCACACCTCCGACCTCCCGAAGGCGCTGCGCTTCTACCGGGCCGTGTTCGGCTGGCGGACCCGCACCAGCGAGGTGCCGGGCGTCGACTACACGGTGCTGTCCACCGCCGAGGGCGACGACCCGTTCAAGGCCTCCTTCGGGGGCGCGGCGGGCGTCCACCCGCGGGTGAACGTCGGCTGGCTGCCGCACTTCGCCGTCGCGGACGCGCTGTTGACCACCGATCAGGTGCGCAAGGCGGGCGGCGGCATCGTGATCCCGCCGGAGCAGGTGCCGACGGTGGGCCGGATCGCGGTGCTGGCGGACCCGTTCGGCGCGCAGTTCGCGCTGCTGGAGCCGGAGCCCCGCCGGTAGGACGCACCGGCGGGGGCGTGGCGGAGCGTCAGCGGACGGGGTGCCCGGCGGTCCGGAGTTCGTCCTTGACCTGGCCGATCGTCAGGTCGCCAAAGTGGAAGACGCTGGCGGCGAGCACCGCGTCGGCGCCGGCGTCGACGGCGGGCGCGAAGTCGGCGAGCCGGCCGGCGCCGCCGGAGGCGATGACGGGCAGCGAGACGGCCTTGCGGGCGGCCCGGATCATCTCCAGGTCGTAGCCGTCCTTGGTGCCGTCGGCGTCCATCGAGTTCAGCAGGATCTCGCCGGCGCCGAGTTCGGCGGCCCGCACGGCCCATTCGACGGCGTCCAGGCCGGTGCCCTGCCGCCCGCCGTGGGTGGTGACCTCGAAGCCGGAGGCGGTCTCGGTGCCCTCGGGGCAGCGCCGGGCGTCCACCGACAGCACCAGCACCTGGCGGCCGAAGCGCCGGGCGATCTCGCGGATCAGCTCGGGGCGGGCGATGGCGGCGGTGTTCACGCCGACCTTGTCCGCGCCGGCCCGCAGCAGCTTGTCGACGTCCTCGACGGTGCGGACGCCGCCGCCGACGGTGAGCGGGATGAACACCTGCTCGGCGGTGCGGCGGACCACGTCGTAGGTGGTCTCCCGGGAGCCGGACGAGGCGGTGATGTCGAGGAAGGTCAACTCGTCGGCGCCCTGGGCGTCGTAGAGCTTGGCGAGTTCGACCGGGTCGCCGGCGTCGCGCAGGTTCTGGAAGTTGACGCCCTTGACGACCCGCCCGGCGTCCACGTCGAGACAGGGGATCACGCGTACTGCGAGGGTCACTGCTGTGTGCCTTCCAAAGTGCGGGCCAGGCCGGGGCGGTGGGCCTCCAGCTCGACCTCGACCATCATCCGGGAGTCGCTCAGGCCCTGCACGACCACCATGGTGGTGACCGGCCGGACCTGGTCGAAGAGTTCCTTGTGCGCGCGGCCGACCTCGTCGCAGTCCCGCACGTGGGTGAGGTACATCCGGGTGCGGACCACGTCGGCGGCGGTCAGTCCGTAGCGGCCGAGCGCGCCGAGGGCCGCCCGGAAGGCGGCGATCGTCTGCTCGTACGGGTCGCCCTCGACCGCGGCTTCCCCGTCGTCGAACGCCGTGCAGCCCCCGACCAGGACGAAGTCCCCGGCCGGCACCGCCCGGGCGTGCCCGTACGCGTCCTCCCGGGAGGGCGCTTCGGACGGTCGGGCGGCGGCGGCCGGGGTCTCGTCGGTCATCGGGAAACCGCCTCCAGGGCCTCTTCGAGGGTGAACTTCTGCTCGTAGAGGGCCTTGCCGACGATCGAGCCCTCGACGCCCTCCGGGACCAGGGTGGCGATCGCGCGCAGGTCGTCGAGCGACGACACGCCGCCGGAGGCGACCACGGGGCGGTCGGTGGCGGCGCAGACGTCGCGCAGCAGCTGGAGGTTGGGGCCGGTCAGGGTGCCGTCGCGGTTGACGTCGGTGACCACGTAGCGGGCGCAGCCCTCGGAGTCGAGGCGGGCCAGCACGTCGAACAGCTGGCCGCCGTCGCGGGTCCAGCCGCGGCCGCGCAGGGTGGTGCCGACCACGTCCAGGCCGACGGCGATCTTGTCGCCGTGCTCGGCGATCACCTTGGCGACCCACTCGGGGCTCTCCAGCGCGGCGGTGCCGAGGTTGACCCGGGTGCAGCCGGTGGCGAGCGCGGCGGCCAGCGACTCGTCGTCGCGGATGCCGCCGGACAGCTCGACCTTGATGTCGAGGCGGCCGGTGACCTCGCGCAGCAGGTCGCGGTTGCTGCCGGTGCCGAACGCGGCGTCCAGGTCGACCAGGTGCAGCCACTCGGCGCCGGCGTTCTGCCAGGCCAGGGCGGCGGCGAGCGGCTCGCCGAAGGAGGTCTCGGTGCCGGAGGCGCCCTTGACCAGGCGGACGGCCTGCCCGTCGCGGACGTCGACGGCGGGCAGCAGTTCGAGGCGGTTGGTCATGATCCGTTGGTCTCCCAAGTCGGAGGGCGTCAGAGGGTGTCGACCCAGTTGGTCAGCAGGGCGGCGCCGGCGTCGCCGGACTTCTCGGGGTGGAACTGGGTGGCCCACAGCGGGCCGTTCTCCACCGCGGCGACGAACGGCTGCCCGTGGGTGGTCCAGGCCACCTTGGGGGCGCGGATCTTCTCCGAGTGGGTCTCCAGCACCCAGTGCCGCACGCCGTAGGAGTGCACGAAGTAGAACCGGGTGTCGGCGTCCATCCCGGCGAACATCCGGGTGCCCTCGGGGGCGTCCACGGTGTTCCAGCCCATGTGCGGGACGACCGGCGCGTCCAGCGGCTCGACCACGCCGGGCCACTCGTCGCAGCCGTCGGTCTCGACGCCGTGCTCGACGCCCTTCTCGAACAGGATCTGCATGCCGACGCAGATCCCCAGCACCGGGCGGCCGCCGGCCAGCCGGCGGCCGATGATCTGCTCGCCGCGCACCGCCTTCAGGCCGCGCATGCACGCCTCGAAGGCGCCGACGCCGGGCACCAGCAGGCCGTCGGCGTCCATCGCCTGCTGGAAGTTCGAGGTGACGGTGACGTTCGCGCCGGTCCGCTCCACCGCGCGCTGCGCGGAGCGCAGGTTGCCGGAGCCGTAGTCCAGCACCACCACGTTCTTGGTCATGTCGGGGAGCTCCTAGAAGCGCAGGATGCCCGCGGCCAGGCACATGGCCGAGGCGAAGGCGAGGACGAGGATCACGCTCTTCGGCTTGTCCTGCTTCCAGAACGACCAGACGCCGGTGGCGAAGAAGATGCCGAGGAAGATCAGTACCGTCGCCATCAGAGGGCGCCCTTCGTGGACGGGAGGATGCCCTCGGCGCGCGGGTCGCGCTCCGAGGCGTAGCGCAGGGCCCGGGCCAGCGCCTTGAACTGGCACTCCACGATGTGGTGCGCGTTGCGGCCGTACGGCACGTGCACGTGCAGGGCGATCTGGGCCTGCGCGACGAAGGACTCCAGGATGTGCCGGGTCATCGTGGTGTCGTACGAGCCGATCATCGGGGCGATGCCCTCGGGCTCGCTGTGCACCAGGTACGGGCGGCCCGACAGGTCGACGGTGACCTGCGCCAACGACTCGTCCAGCGGGACGGTGCAGTTGCCGAAGCGGTAGATGCCGACCTTGTCGCCGAGCGCCTGCTTGAAGGCGGCGCCGAGGGCGAGCGCGGTGTCCTCGATGGTGTGGTGGGTGTCGATGTGCAGGTCGCCGTCGGTCTTCACGGTGAGGTCGAAGAGGCCGTGGCGGCCGAGCTGGTCGAGCATGTGGTCGTAGAACCCGACGCCCGTGGAGACGTCCGTCCTGCCGGTGCCGTCGAGGTCGATCTCGACCAGGACGGAGGTCTCCTTGGTGGTGCGTTCGACGCGGCCGATACGGGACATGCGGGGTTACAGCTCCTGACTGGCAGCGCGCGCGGAGCGCGCACGATCAAGGGTGGGGGTGGGCGACGGGAGGGCGTTGGCGACGGCGCCGAGGAAGGCGTCGTTCTCGGCGGGGGTGCCGGCGGTGACGCGCAGCCACCCGGGCACGCCGTTGTCGCGGACCAGCACGCCCTGGTCGAGGATCGCCTGCCACACCGCGTGGGTGTCGGCGAAGCGGCCGAACTGGATGAAGTTGGCGTCCGAGTCGGTCACGTCCAGGCCCAGCTCGCGCAGGGCGGTCACCACCCGGTCGCGCTCGGACTTCAGCTGCTCGACGTAGCCGAGCAGCGTGTCGGTGTGCTCCAGGCAGGCCAGCGCGGTGGCCTGGGTGACGGCCGACAGGTGGTAGGGCAGCCGGACCAGCTGCACCGCGTCCACCACGGCCGGGTCGGCGGCCAGGTAGCCGAGCCGCAGCCCGGCCGCGCCGAACGCCTTGGACATGGTGCGCGAGACCACCAGGTTGGGGCGGCCCGCCAGCAGCGGCAGCAGCGAGGCGCGGTGCGAGAACTCGACGTACGCCTCGTCCACCACCACCAGGCTGGGCCGGGCGGCCTGCGCGGCCTCGTACAGCGCGAGGACGGTGTCGGCCTCGACGGCGGTGCCGGTCGGGTTGTTCGGCGAGCAGACGAACACCACGTGCGGGCGCAGCTCGGCGATCGCCGAGCGGGCGGCGTCCAGGTCGATGGTGAAGTCGGCGTTGCGCGGGCCGGAGACCCAGCCGGTGCCGGTGCCGCGGGCGATCAGCGCGTGCATCGAGTACGAGGGCTCGAAGCCGATCGCGGTGCGGCCGGGCCCGCCGAAGGTCTGCAGCAGCTGCTGGAGCACCTCGTTGGAGCCGTTGGCGGCCCACACCTGGTCCTTGGTCACGGCGTGGCCGGTGGTGTCGGTCAGGTAGCCGGCCAGCGCGGTGCGCAGCTCCACCGCGTCCCGGTCGGGGTAGCGGTTGAGCTGCCGGGCGGCGTCCGCGACCCGCTCGGCGATCCGGGCCACCAGCGGCTCGGGCAGCGGGTACGGGTTCTCGTTGGTGTTCAGCTGGACGGGGACGTCCAACTGCGGTGCGCCGTAAGGGGACTGGCCGCGCAGCTCGTCCCGGACGGGGAGGTCGTCGATCTTCGTCACGAGCCGGGAACCGTCCAGTCGAATCGGGCCTTCACGGCGTCTCCGTGACCGGGCAGGTCCTCGGCCTCGGAGAGGTTGACCACGTGCGCGGCGATGTCGGCCAGCGCCTGCCGGTCGTACTCGACGACCTGGACGCCGCGCAGGAAGGTCTGCACGGACAGGCCCGAGGAGTGGCAGGCGCAGCCGCCGGTGGGCAGCACGTGGTTGGAGCCGGCCGCGTAGTCGCCCAGCGAGACCGGGGTGTAGCGGCCGAGGAAGATCGCGCCGGCGTTGCGCACCCGCTCGGAGACGGCGTGCGGGTCGGCGGTCTGGATCTCCAGGTGCTCGGCGGCGTACGCGTTGACCACGGCCAGGCCTTGGTCGAGGCCGTCGACCAGGATGATGCCGGACTGCGGGCCGCCGAGCGCCTCGGCCACCCGCGCGGAGTGCCGGGTGCGGGCGACCTGGGTCTTCAGCTCGGCCTCCACCGCGTCGGCCAGCTCCACCGAGGCGGTGACCAGCACCGAACCGGAGGTCGGGCCGTGCTCGGCCTGGCTGATCAGGTCGGCGGCGACCTCGGCGGCGTCCGCCGTGTCGTCCGCGAGCACCATGATCTCGGTCGGGCCGGCCTCCGAGTCGATGCCGATCCGGCCGGCGAACAGCCGCTTGGCGGCCGCGACGTAGATGTTGCCGGGGCCGGTGACCAGGTTGACGGGCGCGCACTCCTCGGTGCCGAGCGCGAACATCGCCACCGCCTGGGCGCCGCCCACCGCGTACACCTCGTCCACGCCGAGCAGCGCGCAGGCCGCCAGGATGGTCGGGTGCACCCGGCCGCCGAACGCCTTCTGCGGCGGCGAGGTGACGGCGATGCCGCGCACCCCGGCCTCCTGCGCGGGCACCACGTTCATCACCACGGAGGACGGGTACACCGCCAGCCCGCCCGGCACGTACAGGCCGACCCGGTCCACCGGCACCCACCGCTGGGTGACGGTGCCGCCGGGCACCACCTGCGTGGTGTGCCCGGTGCGCCGCTGGTCGCCGTGGACGGCGCGGGCCCGGCGGATCGACTCCTCCAGCGCGGCGCGCACCTTCGGGTCGAGCTGCTCCAGGGCCTCGGCGATCTGCTCGGCCGGGACGCGGGTGGACGTCAGCCGCACCCCGTCGAAACGCTCGGTGATCTCTATCAACGCCGCCACGCCGCGATGGCGTACGTCCTCCGCGATCGGCCGCACCTTCTCAAGGGCGGCCTCCACGTCGAACTCGGCACGGGGCAGCACGTCGCGCGGGTCCTGGTCGGAGCCGCGGAGGTCGATTCGAGAGATCACAGAGCCAAGTGTAAGGAGTGACGAAAAACGACATCCGGGCATTTCAGTCCGTGATACGAAGGGTGAGACGTCGACAAGATCATCGGGGGACGCGGTGGAGCAGGCACCGGACGACTGGACCGACATCGAACGCGGCCTGTGGGAGGCGTTCCGCCACGGCGAGGTGTACGACCTGCGCACCGGCCCCGCCGACCTGGTGCTGCCCGCCCCCGCCGGCGAGAGCGTCCGCCCGGACGGCGAGGGCTTCGGCCCGGACGACCCGTTCACCGCCGAGGAGTGGGGCCCCGGGCGCACCGTCCGCGCCGAGGTGATCGCCCGGCTGCTGCTGCACGGACCCGAGCCCGTCCCCGGCCGGGTCACCTCGCTCAAACTCACCGGCGCCCGGATCACCGGCGAGCTCCGGCTGGCCGGCGGCACGATCACCGCCTACGTCGAGTTCCAGCAGTGCCGCTTCGACCGCAAACTGCTGATCTCCGAGGCCGCCGCCGGCACCCTGCGGCTGGTCTCCTGCCTGCTCCCCCGGCTGGAGGCCTCCCGGCTCGCCACCGAGGGCGACGTGCACCTCGCCCGCTGCGGCATACCCGGCGGCATCCGCCTCACCGACGCCCGGATCGGCACCGACCTGCTGCTCAACCAGGCCGCCGTCGGCCCCGACAGCTTCGGGCGCGCGGTGTCCGCCGACGGCCTCGCGGTCAACCAGGACTGCGAGGCCGAACGCCTCGCCCTGCTCGGCGAACTCAGCCTCCGCTCGGCCCGGATCGGCGGCCGCCTCTCGCTGCGCGGCGCCGCCCTGCGGGCCGCCCCCGACAACCCGAACGCGTTCAACGCCCCGCGGATCACCATCGGCCACACCCTGTACCTGTCCGGCTCCGACGACAGCACCTGGACCGGCTCGCGCACCGTCTACGGCTCCGGCTACGGCGAGTCCGGCGACGCCCTCGACTACCGCGCCACCCGCAGCACCCCGTTCCGCGCCTGGGGGCGGGTCCGGCTCTCCGACGCCCGCTTCGACAACGCCTGCCTGATCACCGCCGCCGAGTTCCACCTCGGCCCCCGCCAGGAACTCTCCCTCAACCGGATCCAGACCCCCGAACTGCGCTTCACCTGCGAGACCCCGCCCACCGGCACCGTCAGCCTCAACCGCGCCCGGATCGGCAACCTGGTCGACTCCCCCGGCGCCTGGCCCACCGACCAGCACGTCTCGCTCACCGGCTTCAGCTACGAATCGCTGCGCCCCGCCGAACCGTTCCCGCTGGAGCGCCGCATCGCCTGGGTCGAGTCCGGCGCCGAGTTCCGCCCCGAGGCCTACGAGCAGCTGGCCGCCGCGCTGCGCCGCGACGGCGCCGACGAGGACGCCCGCACCGTCCTGCTCGCCAAACAGCGCCGCCGCCGCGCCACCCTGCCGCTGCCCGGCCGGCTCTGGGGCCACCTGCAGGACGCCGCCGTCGGCTACGGCTACCGCCCCGGCCGGGCCGCCGCCTGGCTGGTCCTCGCCTGGGCGCTCGGCACCGCCTACTTCCAGGGCCACCCGCCCGCACCCGTCAAGGCCGACGAGCACGTGGAGTGGAACCCCGCCCTGTACGCGGCCGGCAAGGTCCTCCCGCTGATCGACCTCGGCCAGGCCGGCTGGAACCCCGACCGCCCCGGCCAGTGGGTCGCCACCGCCCTGATCATCACCGGCTGGGTCCTCGCCACCACCGCCGTGGCCGGCGCCACCCGGCTCCTCCAGCGCGGCTGACGGACCGGCGCGGCGGTAAGTCCGGAGCGGCGGCGGCCCCACGGGAACTACGCTGTCCGCCGTGACTGATCGGCTCCCGCTCTTCCCGTTGAACACGGTCCTGTACCCAGGTCTGGTGCTGCCCCTGCACGTCTTCGAGGAGCGCTACCGCCGCCTGGTCGCCGACCTGCAGAAGCTGCCCGAGGACGAACCGCGCCGCTTCGGCGTGATCGCCCTGCGGGACGGCCTGGAAGTCGCGCCGGTCCGCGAGAGCGACGAGCCCGCAGGCCCGCTGGACGGCATCGGCGCACCCGGCGGCGACCCGCTGGACGCCCTCCACCCGGTGGGCTGCGTCGCCGACGTCGCCTCCGTCCGCGACCAGCCCGAGGGCCGCTACGAACTCCTCGTCACCGGCACCACCCGCTTCCGGCTGCGCGCGATCGACGCCACCGGCCCCTACCTGGTCGGCGAGGTCTCCGTCCTGCCCGAACAGCCCGGCGAAGGCTCCGGCGCGCTCGCCTCCGGCGTCGAACGGGCCTTCCGCACCTACCAGAAGCGCCTGGCCGGCGCCCGCGAGGCCACCCTCAACGGCGAACCCGACCTGCCCGACGACCCGCAGGTGCTGTCCTACCTGGTCGCCGCCGCGACCACCCTGCCGGTGGCCGTCAAGCAGGAGCTGCTCGCCTGCCCCGACACCGCGCAGCGCCTCACCCGCGAACTCGAACTGCTCCGCCACGAGAGCGCGGTCATCGCCAAGCTTCCGTCCCTGCCCGCCGCCGACCTCACCCGCAAGGCGTTCAGCCCGAACTGAGGACCTCCCCGCCCATGCCGAAGAAGAAGACCGCCGGCGGCACCCCCGCCACCGTCGCCCTCGACACCGCCGCCGTCCCGTTCACCGTCCATGAGTACGCGCACGACCCGGCCGCGAGCTCCTACGGCGCGGAGGCCGCCGAAGTCCTCGGCGTTCCGCCGGGGCGCGTCTTCAAGACCCTCCTCGCCGAGACCGACGGCGCCCTCGCCGTCGCCGTCGTCCCCGTCTCCGGCCAGCTCGACCTCAAGGCGCTCGCCGCGGCGCTCGGCACCAAACGCGCCGCCATGGCCGACCCCACCGCCGCCGAACGCTCCACCGGCTACGTCCTCGGCGGCATCTCCCCCCTCGGCCAACGCAAGAAGCTCCGCACCGTCATCGACACCACGGCCCTGAGCCACCCCACGATCTACGTCTCCGCCGGCAAACGCGGCATGGAAATCGAACTCGCCCCGTCGGACCTCGTGCGGCTCACGAACGCGGTCACCTGGGCGATCGGGCGAAACCAGGGGCGCGGGGAACTGCGCGAAGGGGAACGCACCACGTCCTGAGGATCGCGACGCAGGGCAATAACTTGCACTTGATCGCGACCTTACGGACGTGGTTGGCGCTTGTCGCGCAGTTCCCCGCGCCCCCGGTTTCGCACCCTCCCGCTCTCGTGCCCTCCCGGTTTCGCACCCGCCCCCTATTGCTGGGCCCAGTACGGCGGGCGGTCGGGCTCACGCTTGCCGAACGTCGCCGAGAGGGCGAGGAGGACGACCGTCGCCGTCATCGGCCAGACCAGGAGCGCGCCGTGGGCGGTGAGTTCCAGCGGGCCGTCGAAGGTGCCCCCGTTGCCGACCGCGAGGGCGTGCGCGCGCAGGTCGGTGGTGGGGCCGAGGCGGGTGCCGAGCTGCCAGCCGATGACGGAGCCGAGGAGGCCGCCGGTGGTGAGGCCGACGGCGACGGCGATGCCGCCGCCGCGGGCGCGGGTCCAGAGGAAGGCGGCGAGGGCGGTGGCGATGCCGAGGGCAAGGCCGAGGAGGGAGAAGACGCCGACGGCGGCGATCTGGGCCTCGCCTTCGGGGTCGCGGTAGAGGATCCGGTTGTCCTGCACCTCGAAGCCGATCCGCGGCGAGAGCCAGAGCCACAGCAGGCCGAGGACGATGCCGAGGACCGCTCCGGCGACCGTGATGATCGCGCCGATCCGCAGCTCGGGGCCGACCGGCGGCCGCTCGGCGGGGGCGGGCGACGGGTGCGGGTGGGGCGGGGCGAACGGGTCCGCCCCGGGCGGCGTGTCACCCGCAGGTGTGTTCGGTACGGTCACGCCCCCATCGTTTCATGGTCGCCCCCGCAGCTGTCGATCTCCGGGCGGTGCGGGTTCTCCGCGAACGGCGGGGTCAGTGCGCGGCGCGCCGGTACGCCCAGGTGGCCAGTGTCAGCGAGGCGAGGCCGACGGCGCCGCAGACGCCGAGGTCGAGCAGGACGCGGGCCCAGTCGGGGTGGGGGGCGAAGGTGAGGGCGAAGGCGTCGACGCCGTAGCTGGAGGGCAGCAGGTCGCGCAGCCACTGCACGGGGACGGGCAGTCGGGAGGCCGGCAGGACGCCCAGCAGCAGCGCGGCGGACATGCCCAACTGCCCGGCGAGGGTGGCGAGTTCCTGGCGCGGCGCGAGCAGTCCGAGGGCCGCGCCGAGGCCGGCCAGGGCCGCTCCGGCCAGCGGGATCACCGCGAGCAGGATCCACAGCCGGCCCATCGGCAGGCCGAACATCCAGCTGCCGGCGGCGGCGGTGACGAAGACCCCGGGCACGGTGAAGGAGGCGTACGCGGCGGCGGTGCCGAGCACCACGGAGGCGGGCGGGACGGGCAGCGTCGCGTAGTGGTCGAGGCCGCCGGTGTGGCGGAGCCGGCCGAAGTACTGGGCGAGCAGGTTGAGCGCGACGAAGGCGACCACCAGCACGGCGGAGCCGGCCACCACGGCGTGCGCGGAGGGGTTGTCGCCGGGGTCGACGACGCCGCGCATCATCACCAGGATGCCGATGGACTGGAAGGTGGCGACGAACAGCAGCGGGATCCGGGAGACCTTGGCGCGGGCCAGCTGGGCGCGGTAGACGGCGGCGAGCGCCGGCAGCAGCCGGGCGGCGGGGGCCAGCGGGGCGGCCGTCCCGGTCGCGGTCGCGGCGGGGGCGTCGAGCAGGGTCATCGGGCGAGTCCTCCGTGCCGGCCGCCGAGTCGGAGGTAGGCGTCCTCCAGGGTGGGGGTGGCGAGGGTGAAGTCGTCGAGGGCGGCGAAGGCGGGGCCGGTGGTGACGGCGGCGACCAGTTCGCGGGCTTCGTCGGGGGTGGTGCGCAGCGTCCAGCGGCGGCCGGTGCGTTCGGCGCGTTCGGCGAGGTCGGCGACGGCGGGGACGCCGGTGGGGGCCTCGTCCCGCCAGACCAGGTCGAGCCGGACGTGGCCGTCGACCAGGGCCTTGAGGCCGCCGGGGGTGTCGCAGGCGATGACCTTGCCGGCGTCGACGACGGCGACCCGGTCGAGGACGGTCTCGGCCTCGATGACGTTGTGGGTGACGAGCAGCACGGTGGTGCCGCGTTCGGCGCGGCGGCGGTCGACGGCGCTCCAGACGGCGCGGCGGGCGACCGGGTCCATGCCGGTGGTGGGTTCGTCCAGGACCAGCAGGGGGCGCTCGCCGACCAGGGTGGCGGCGAAGCAGGCGAGGCGGCGCTGGCCGCCGGAGAGTTTGGCGAGCGGCCGGTGGGCGAGCGGCTCCAGGCCGAGTTCGGTGATCACGTCGGCGGTCTCGGCACGGGCGGCGGCGCGGCCGAGGCCGCGCAGCCGGCCGGTGGTCTCGGCGGCGAGGGCGACGGTGAGCTCGTCGAGGGCGGTGGATTCCTGGCCGAGGTAGCCGAGCAGCCGGGCGGCCCGTTCGGGGTGGCGGACCAGGTCGTGGCCGAGCAGGTCGATGGTGCCGGCGTCGGGGCGGAGCAGGCCGGTGAGCTGGCGGACCAGGGTGGACTTGCCGGCGCCGTTGGGGCCGAGCAGCCCGAAGATCTCGCCGCGTTCGACGGCGAGGTCGATGCCGTCGTTGGCCCGGACCTCGGTGCCGCCCGCCCGGTAGGTCTTGACCAGGCCGCTGATGGTGCAGCAGCTCTGAGGTGCCTTGCTCACGACGGAAGACTCTACGCGCCGTTCGGGACGTTCCGGGCACGCGGGTCGGGTGCTCAGCTGTCCTCCAGGGCCTCCGCGGGGCGGCGGGCGTCGGGGACGCGGGCGGCGAGTTCCTTCCAGAAGCCTTCCCGGATGGCGTACCTGTCCTGCTCGTCGATCTGGTCCTCCTTGTGGGCGAGCAGGCCGAAGCGGGCGGCGTAGCGCAGCAGTTCGCCGTCGAGGCGGTGCGGGATGCGCGGATGGTCGGTCCACAGCAGGGCGGGGCGGTCGGCGGGGGCGAGGCGGTCGAGCCAGCGGCGGGCGAAGACCTGGCCGACCTCCTGGGGGTCGCCGCCGATGCTGGTGATGTCCTCCTCGCGGTCGGCCCAGCGCTGGGCGGCGGTGGTGAGGCGGTCCAGGGTGGGCAGGGCGTCGGCGGCGGTGGCGGTGTCGGTGCGCTCCAGCCAGCCCCGGTCGGAGGACCAGCGCAGCACGGGGCCGCCGGGGGCGGTGGGCGACGGGGTGGGGGCGGGGGTGCGTCCGGCCAGGTCCTTGGGGGTGGGGACGACCCGTAACGGGGCGGGCAGGGCGGCGGCCACCGCGGTCGCGGCGGCGGGGCGGGGCCGGGGCGGGGCGGGCAGCACGGCGACGGGCAGGGCGGCGGTGACGGGGGCGGCGGGTTCGCGCGGGCGGGCCCAGCGTTCGATCCAGGCGCGGTCGAGCACCCGGCGTTCGTCGGCCTCGCCGACGAGTTCCTCGGACTGGTTGAAGTCGCCGTCGGCGGCTTCCAGCGCCCACAGGTGGACGGCCACGCCGTGCTCCTTGGCGGAGGCGACGCCGGGCAGCAGGTCGCCGTCCCCGGTGACCAGCACCACGTCGGCGCAGGCGTGGTTGCGGGCGAGTTCGCTGAGTTCGGCGTGCATGGCGGCGTCGACGCCCTTCTGCACCCAGCGGCCCTCGGCGCGGGTGAGGGCGCCGAGCCGGACGGTGACCCGGGGCAGCACTCTGAGCCGGCGGTGTTCGGGCGCGGGTCTGCGGTCGACGGCGGCGTCGAACCAGTAGATCCGCAGCAGCGGCAGGCCGGTCTCCTCCTCGGCGCGTTCGCGCAGGGCGCCGATCAGCACCGGGTGGTCGACGGCGATCCGCGACCGGCCGGGTTCTCCGGCGAGCAGGCTGGCGGCGGCGCCCAGCAGGTAGCCGGCGTCGACCAGGACGACGCAGCGGTCCATCTCGGCACCTCTTCCTCGGCCCCGGAGGCGCGGCGGTGGGGACGCCGCGCGGTGCTCCGGCCACCGTTGCGCACACCTTTACCCGGCGTTCGCCCGGTGAACCGTGCCCGGGGTCCGGCCCACGACCCTGGATACTGGGACACCGTGCGGAAGAGTGCAGTGGCCTTGTGCGCGGTGGCGGCGATCGGCGCCGTCGCGCTCGTCCTGGTGCCCGCGACCGTTCCGGAGACCTCGCAGGGCGACACCGGGCTGGTGTCGGTGGTGGTCAACGGCGGCCGCACGGTCGAGCTGGGCCCGACCGAGACCAGGACCGTCCCGGTGGAGGTGACGGCCACCGACCGCTCGGGCATCCGCGCGGTCGACCCGATCGGCCTGTGGGGCCCGAACTACGCGACGCTCAAGGTCGGCCCGATGAGCTGCGTCCCGCTCGACGCCACCGGCACGGTGAGCCGCTGCACCGGCGAGGCGACGATCGCGGCGACCTCCCGGGTGCTGTTCGACGACCAGGCCGGGACGTGGTTCGTGGACCTGCGGATCCGCGCCAACGACGGCGACCGCTACGTCTCCAAGTCGGCCGGCGGCTTCTCGCTCAAGCGCACCGCCCTGATCGACGAGTCCGCCTGCCCGGCCACCGCCTCCCGCAGCCAGAAGATCGAGCTGCGCGGCCGCCTGCAGCGCGCCATGTGGGACCAGCACGGGTACATCCCGCAGCAGGGCACCACCGTCTACCTGCAGTTCCGTCCGACCGGCTCGGACACCTGGTACACCCTGACCGCCGTCAACTCCGACCGCGAGGGCCGGTTCTCGCTGGAGCTCCAGGCCAGCGCCTCGGGCACGTACCAGTGGTACGCCCCGGGCGACAAGTGGACCGGCGCGGCGACCTCCCCGGAACTGCCGATCACAGTCGGCGCCGGGCAGTGAGGCGCCGGACAGCGAGGCACCGGAAGTGAGACGCCGGGCAGCGAACAGGGGCGCCGGGGAGGATCCCCGGCGCCCCTGGCACGAACCGGCCGGTCAGCCGCGCAGTTCGGCGGCGACCAGTTCGGCGATCTGCACCGCGTTCAGCGCGGCGCCCTTGCGCAGGTTGTCGTTGGACAGGAAGAGCGACAGGCCGTGGTCGACGGTCTCGTCGGCGCGGATGCGGCCGACGTAGCTCGGGTCCTGGCCGGCGGCCTGGAGCGGGGTGGGGATGTCGGTGAGGACGACGCCGGGGGCGCCGGTGAGCAGCTCGGTGGCGCGCTCGGGGCTGAGCGGGCGGGCGAAGCGGGCGTTGACCTGGAGCGAGTGGCCGGTGAAGACCGGGACGCGCACGCAGGTGCCGGAGACCTTCAGCCCGGGGATGCCGAGGATCTTGCGGCTCTCGTGGCGGAGCTTCTGCTCCTCGTCGGTCTCGTTGCTGCCGTCGTCCACCAGCGCGCCCGCGAACGGCAGCACGTTGAACGCGATCGGGCGCTTGTAGACGCCGGGCTCGGGGAACTCGACGGCCGCGCCGTCGTGCACCAGCGCGGTGGCGTCCTCGACCACCTTGCGGGCCTGCTCGTGCAGCTCGGAGACGCCGGCCAGGCCGGAGCCGGAGACCGCCTGGTAGGTAGAGACCACCAGGGAGACCAGCTCGGACTCGGCGTGCAGCGGGCGCAGCACCGGCATCGCGGCCATGGTGGTGCAGTTCGGGTTGGCGATGATGCCCTTGGGGCGCTCGGCGATCGCCTCGGGGTTGACCTCGGCGACGACCAGCGGGACGTCCGGGTCGCGGCGCCAGGCGGAGGAGTTGTCGACGACGACGGCTCCGGCCTCGGCGACCTTCGGGGCGAGGGCCTTGGAGGTGGACCCGCCGGCGGAGAAGATCACGATGTCGAGGCCGCGGTAGTCGGCCGTGGCGGCGTCCTCGACGGTGACCTCGGTGTCCTTCCAGGGCAGGGTGCGCCCGGCCGAGCGGGCCGAGGCGAACAGCCGCAGCTCCTGAACAGGGAAGTTCCGCTCCGCCAGGATCTCGCGGACCACGCCGCCGACCTGCCCGGTGGCCCCTACGATGCCGACCTTCATCCGTCTCCTCCTCCTACGTGTTTCCCAGCCATCATGCCTTGTCAGAGGGGGTGCGCGCGGTGCCGTCCCAAGGCGTGAACTTCTGCCGTCCAGCGCGGCAATCCCTCCGGTCCGGCCGCTTCGGGGCCGGAAATTCTCCCGTCGGGCGGGTCAGTGGTGCGCGAGCAGCGGCAGCCGCACCTCGGGGGTGGGGATGCGGCCGGCGCGGTGCAGCAGGGCCTTGAGCGCGGTCGGGTTGGGTCCGGCGAACGCGGCCCGGGAGACCTCGGCCAGTTCGGCGCCGAGCTTGCGGGCGAGTGGCACGTCGCCGTCGGCCCAGGCGCGGTGCAGGGCGACGAAGCGGGCGGTCTCCAGGTGGGCGGAGGCCAGGATGCCGCCGGCGGCGCCGAGCGCGAGCAGCGGGGACAGCAGCAGGTCGTCGCCGGCCAGCACGCCGCGCGGTTCGGCGGCGAGCAGGGCGACGGCCTGCTCGTCGAGGGCGCCGGGGGCGTACTTGAGGCCGGCGACCTGCGGCAGGGCGAGCAGTTCCAGCAGGGTGGCGGCGCTCAGCGGCTGCCCGGTGCGGTACGGGATGTGGTAGATCACCAGCGGCACGGGACTGGTGGCGGCAAGCTCCCGGAAGTGGGCGAGCACCCCGGCCTCGCCGGGGCGGACGAACGCCGGGACGGCGACCAGCGCGGCGTCGGCCCGGCCGGCCAGCCGGCCGAGCGCCTCGGCGGTGCGCGCGGTGCCGCCGTGCCCGGCGCCGACGGTGAGCACCGCGCCGTACTCGGCGGTGACGCGGCGGCAGAGCGCGACGACCGCGTCCTGTTCGGCGTCGGTGAGCGAACCGGGCTCGCCGGTGGTGCCGAGGGCGACCAGTCCGGCGGCGCCGGCGTCCAGGCTGTCACGGGCCAGCTGCTCCAGGGCGTCGAGGGCGAGCTCGCCCTCGGCGGTGAAGGGTGTGACCAGCGGGACGTGGATGCCGTGGAGTTCCATGGGGGAAGCGTGCCGGGGGCCGACCGTGCGGGTCCAGTTCACATTTCCGATGGTTCTCGTAAGCTGGGCCGATGCTCGATGTGCGACGACTGCGGCTGCTGCGCGAACTGGCCCACCTGGGGACGATCGCGGCGGTGGCCGAGGCGCTGGCGTTCAGTCCTTCGGCGGTGTCCCAGCAGTTGTCGGTGCTGGAGCGGGAGGCGGGGGTGCCGCTGCTGGAGCGGACCGGGCGACGGGTGGCGCTGACCCCGGCCGGGCGGAACCTGGTGCGGCACACCGAGGCGGTGCTGGAGCTGCTGGAGCGGGCGGACGCCGAGCTGGCGCACGCCCGCCGCGGCCTGGCCGGCCCGCTGCGGATCGGCGCCTACCCGTCCGCGGTGCGCGCCCTGGTGCCCGCCGCGCTGGCCGAACTCGCCTCCCGGCACCCGGAGTTGGAGGCGATGGTGAGCGAGGTGGACCCGGCGGCGGTGGCGGCGGCGCTGCGCGCGGGCGAACTCGACCTGGCGCTGGTGCACGAGTACGACCTGGTGCCGGGCGAGCCGGCCGAGGGCGTCGCGCTGACCGGCCCGGTGTTCGCCGAGCCGATGTACCTGGCGGCCCGCGCCGCCGGCACGCTCGCCGACCACCGGGGCAGCCCGTGGATCACCGCGCCGGAGGGCACGCTCTGCCACGAGCTGACCCAACGCGCCTGCCAGGCCGCCGGGTTCGCCCCCCGGGTGCGGCACCGGGTGGACGACTTCGCCGCCCAACTGGCCCTGGTGGCGGCCGGCCAGGGGGTGGCGCTGGTGCCGCACCTGGGCACCGGCCACTGCCCGCCGAACGTGGTGCTCACCCGCCTGCCGATCCACCGCCGCACCCGCACCGCCTTCCGCGCGGGCGCGGCCGCCCACCCGGCGGTGGCGGCGTTCGCGGCGGCCCTGCACACCGCCGTCCCGGCCGAGCTGCGCCCGTCCTGACGTCCGCTCAGCAGCCCGCGAACTCCCGCAGCGCGCGCCAGACCTCGGCGGGCCGCTCCTCCTGCATGAAGTGCCCGCCGCCGTCGATCAGCCCGGTGCTGAGCGCCCGCACCCCGGCCTCCCGCAGCCCGGCGGCGTAGGCGTCGAGGTCGACGGGTTCGCGGGTGCCGCGCAGGTACAGCAGCGGGGTGTCGACGGGCCCTGCGGCGGCGGCCTCGGCGTTGTCCCGGGCGTCCTCGGCGAGCGCCCGGTAGAGGTCGAACCCGGCGGTGAGCTGCGGCAGTTGACGGTAGGCCGCGGCCTGTTCGGCGCGGGACTCGGCGGTGATCAGGTCGGGGTCGGCGGACAGCACCCGGTAGAAGTACCCGAAGTAGGCCTGCTGCCGCCCGTCCACCAGGGTCTCCGGCAGCTCGGGGACGGCGTGCAGGCCGAAGTGCCAGATGTACGGGTTGCGCAGCACCTGCTCCCAGGGGGCGACGCCGGGCAGCACGGTGTTCATCACCACCACCCGGCCGACGGCGTGGTGGCGGCGCAGGTAGGCGTAGGCGGCCATGCCGCCGGCGTCGTGGCCGACCAGGGTCGCCCCGGTGAGGCCGAGCCTGCCGATCAGGGCGTCCACGGCGGCGGCGATCCGGCGCTTGGAGCCGCCGACGCCGCCAGTGGAGCGGCCGATGCCGGGCAGGTCGACGGCCAGCAGCCGGGCGTCCCGGCCCGCGGCGGCCATCACGCCCTGCCAGGTGCGGGAGGACTCGGGCCAGCCGTGCAGCAGCAGGAAGGGCGGGCCGTCGGGGTCGCCGGATTCGACGACGTGCAGGGAGAGTTCACCGATGGGCACCTGACGGCGCCTCAGTTCGATCGACATGCGACATGTCTATCAAAAGACATGCTTCATGTCGATCACCGGTCGTCTAGGCTGGCCCCATGAACGACGACCGCCCGGGCTGGGAACGCGGCACCGGCTTCCTGCTGGCCCGGCTCGGCTCGCTCGCCGCCCGCTCCTGGACGGCCTTCCTCGGCGAGCACCGGCTGACCCAGGCCCAGTACGGCGTGCTGGTGGCGCTCGGGCAGCACGGCCCGGTCGGCCAGCGCCGGCTGGCCGACCTGGTGGCGGTGGACGCCCGCAACCTGGTCGCGGTGCTGGACGGCCTGGCGGACCGCCGGCTGCTGGAGCGCCGCCCGCACGACACCGACGGCCGCCGCCGGGTGGTCGCGCTGACCGACGCCGGGCGCGCCCTGGTGGACGGCCTGGCCGCCGACGCCGCCGCCCAGCAGGACGGCTTCCTGTCCGCCCTGCCCACCGCCGACCGGACCCGGCTGAACCGGCTGCTGCAACGCCTGTACGACGCCCACCTGCCGGACGCCCCGGAGGGCCGATAGCCTTCCGCCATGCGTGAGTTGAACGAGCAGACCGAGCAGCCCGGCCGGTTCGGCCCCGGCGCGACGGTGGAGGTGGCGGCCGAGCGGATCGGTTCGGTGCGCACCGCGTACGCCCCGGCCCCGGACGGCGACCCGGACCCGGGCGAGATCGTCTGGACCTGGGTGCCGTTCGAGGAGAACGACGGCCGGGGCAAGGACCGCCCGGTGCTGGTGGTGGCCCGGGAGCGGGCGGGCACCCTGCTGACGGTGATGCTGTCCAGCAAGGGCCACGACCACGACCCGGACTGGGTGCCGCTCGGCGCCGGCCCGTGGGACCGCACCGGCCGGGACTCCTGGGTGGCGCTGGACCGGGTGTTCCGGGTGCACGACGGCGGGATGCGGCGCGAGGCCTGCGCGCTGGACCGGGCCCGTTTCCAGCTGGTGGTCGACTCGTTGAGGCACCGTTACGGCTGGCACTGAGTAACGATTGTCAGATCGTCATACACAGCTTGCTCTCAACCGGGTACAACGGCTCCAGCACCTCCCAACAGTTGACCTGGAGTCGGACGCATGAGCAGCAACACTCCTCCTGGCTACGGGCCGCAGGACCCGTACGGCCAGAACCCGTACGGTCAGCAGCAGCCGCCGGCCGGCGGCGGCTACGGCGCCCCGCCGCCCGCGCCCGGCTACGGCGAGCAGCCCGGGTACGGCCAGCAGCCGGGCTACGGCGGCCAGCCCGGCTACGGCCCGCAGCCGGGCTACGGCGCCCCGCAGGCCCAGTGGCCGGCCTGGCTCGGCCAGACCCCGCCGCCCGGTGTGCCGCCGACCCCGGGCGTCCGGACCCTGGCGACCTTCGCCGACCGTTTCGTGGCCCGCCTGATCGACTGGGCGATCCTGCTGATCCCGGTCTACATCGTGATGCTGATCATGCCGCCGCTGCTGGCCTTCGTGGTGATCGCCGCGGCCTACGCCGCCTACGACGCGGCGCTGATGCTCACCCAGCACGGCCAGACCGTCGGCAAGAAGGTCATGAAGCTCCGGGTGGTCAGCTTCGCCCACGGCGGCCGTCCGACCGACAACGAGCTGTGGACCCGGGCCGGCGTCTGGGGCGGCCCGTTCATCGTGCCGTACGTCGGCGGGCTGCTCGGCCTGGCCAACGGCCTGTCGCAGCTGTGGGACAAGCCGTTCCAGCAGACCTTCCACGACAAGGCCGCCAAGACCGTGGTGGTCAAGGAGGGCTGAGCCTCCGCCGGTTCGTGAAAGCCCCCGCCGCGGCGGGGGCTTTCACGTCAGTTCGCCAGGCAGCTCGGGCCGAGCAGCTGCTTGAGGTCGCCGAACAGCGCGGGGTCGGACTTCACCCGGTGCCGGTCCAGGCGCAGCACCACGGTCCTGGTCCGCCCGCGCAGGTGCACGTGGACCTCGGTGGAGCCGCGGTGGCTGCCCAGCACCTCGCCGAGCCGGCCGACGATCGGCGGGGTGAGCTTGTTCTCCGGCACGGTGATCACGATGGGCAGCTGGGTGCCGACGTTGGACAGGTCCGGCACCGAGAGCTCCATGCCCATCAGCCGCGGCACGTCCTCCCGCTTGTCGAGCTTGCCGCGCACGAACACCACGGCGTCCTCGACGAGTTGGGAGGAGACCAGCTGGTAGCTGGCGGGGAAGAACATGCAGTCGATGGAGCCGGCCAGGTCCTCGACGGTGGCGATGGCCCAGGCGTTGCCCTGCTTGGTCATCTTGCGCTGGAGGCCGGAGATGATGCCGCCGATGGTGACGATGGCGCCGTCGGGGCGCTCCGCCAGGTCGGCGACCGCGCAGTCTGCCTTGTCGGCGAGCACGTGCTCGATGCCGTGCAGCGGGTGCGAGGAGACGTACAGGCCGAGCATCTCGCGCTCCTGGGTGAGCAGGAAGGACTTCTCCCACTCCTCCTCGGAGAACACCACGTCCAGTCCGAAGCTGGGCTCGTCGGAGACGCTGTCGCCCCCGAACAGGTCGAACTGGCCCTCGGCCTCCTTGCGCTTGATCGACACCACGTTGTCGATCATCGGCTCGAACTGGGCGGACAGACCCTTGCGGGTGTGCCCGAGCGAGTCGAAGGAGCCGGCCTTGATCAGGGATTCCACGGTGCGCTTGTTGCAGACCACCGCCTCGACCTTCTCCAGGAAGTCCGGGAAGGAGGCGTACTTCCCCTTGGCCCTGCGGGTGCGGATCATCGACTCCACCACCGGCCCGCCGACGTTGCGGATGGCGGTCAGGCCGAACCGGACGGTGTCGCTGCCGTGCGGGGTGAAGTCGGCGTCGGACTCGTTGACGTCCGGCGGGAGCACCTGGATGCCCATCTTGCGGCACTCGTTGAGGTAGACCGCGGACTTGTCCTTGTCGTCCTTGACCGAGGTGAGCAGGCCGGACATGTACTCGGCCGGGTAGTTGGCCTTCAGGTACGCCGTCCAGTAGGAGACCAGCCCGTAGCCGGCGGTGTGGGCCTTGTTGAAGGCGTAGCCGGAGAACGGGACCAGGACGTCCCAGACGGCCTGGATCGCCGCGTCCGAGTAGCCGCGTTCGCGGCAGCCCCGCTGGAAGGGCACGAACTCGGCCTCCAGGATCTCCTTCTTCTTCTTGCCCATCGCGCGGCGCAGCAGGTCGGCCTGGCCGAGCGAGTAGCCGG
The DNA here is from genome assembly GCF_053602195.1 of Kitasatospora sp. NPDC004531. NCBI lineage: Bacteria > Bacillati > Actinomycetota > Actinomycetes > Kitasatosporales > Streptomycetaceae > Kitasatospora > Kitasatospora sp. NPDC004531. Next base: position 21,514 of record NZ_JBSGDD010000033.1, read on the forward strand.
CCAGGATCTGCGCGGCCTTCTGCACCTGCTCCTGGTAGACGATCAGGCCGTAGGTGGGCTCCAGGATCTCCTTGAGCGGCTCCTCCAGCTCGGGGTGGATCGGGGTGATCTCCTGCTGGCCGTTCTTGCGCAGCGCGTAGTTGGTGTGCGAGTTGACGCCCATCGGGCCCGGTCGGTACAGCGCCAGGACGGCGGAGATGTCCTCGAAGTTGTCGGGCTTCATCAGGCGCAGCAGCGAGCGCATCGGGCCGCCGTCGAGCTGGAAGACGCCCAGCGTGTCGCCGCGGGCGAGGAGTTCGTAGGTGGGCTTGTCGTCGAGCGGCAGCTTGAGCAGCTCGATCTTCTCGCCCTTGTTCTTCTCGATCGCCTTGACGGCGTCGTCCATGATCGTCAGGTTACGCAGGCCGAGGAAGTCCATCTTGAGAAGGCCGAGGCCCTCGCAGGTGGGGTAGTCGAACTGCGTGATGGTGACGCCGTCGGTGTGCCGGGTCCAGACCGGGATGTGGTCGGTGAGCGGCTCGGCGGACATGATGACGCCGGCGGCGTGCACGCCGGGCTGGCGGATCAGGCCCTCGATGCCGCGCGCGGTGTCGATGACCTTCTTGACGTCCGGGTCGTTCTCGTACAGGCCGCGGATCTCGCCGGCCTCGCTGTAGCGCGGGTGCGAGGAGTCGGTGATGCCGGACAGCGGGATGCCCTTGCCCATGACGTCCGGCGGCATCGCCTTGGTGATCCGGTCGCCCATCGCGTACGGGTAGCCCAGGACGCGCGAGGAGTCCTTGATGGCGGCCTTCGCCTTGATGGTGCCGTACGTGACGATCATGGCGACCTTGTCGGAGCCCCACTTCTCCGTCACGTAGCGGATCACGTCGCCGCGCCGGCGCTCGTCGAAGTCGATGTCGACGTCGGGCATGGAGATGCGCTCGGGGTTGAGGAAGCGCTCGAAGATCAGGCCGTGCGGGATCGGGTCGAGGTCGGTGATGCCCATCGCGTAGGCGACCAGCGAGCCGGCCGCGGAGCCTCGGCCGGGGCCGACGGCGATGCCCTGGCTCTTGGCCCACATGATGAAGTCGGCGACCACCAGGAAGTACGCCGGGAACCCCATCTGGATGATGGTGTCCATCTCGTACTCGGCGAGCTTCTTGTGCTCCTCGTCGTAGCCCTCGGGGAAGCGCCAGTCCATGCCCTCCCAGACCTTGGACTTGAAGAAGTCCGCCTCGGACTCGAAGCCCTCCGGGATCGGGAAGCGCGGCATCAGGTTCTTGAACTCGAACATGCCGGCGGTGTCGACCCGCTCGGCGACCAGCAGCTGGCTGTTGCGGCAGCCCTCCTGCCAGGCGTCGGAGGAGTCCAGGGCGTACATCTCGGCGGCGGACTTGATGTAGTAGCCGGTGCCGTCGAAGCGGAAGCGGTCCGGGTCGGAGAGGTTCTTGCCGGTCTGGACGCACAGCAGCAGGTCGTGGGCGCCGGCGTCGGCCTCGGTGGTGTAGTGCGAGTCGTTGGTGACCACCGGCGGGATGCCGAGCCTGCGGGAGATCTCCAGCAGGCCGTCGCGGACCCGCTGCTCGATCTCCAGGCCGTGGTCCATCAGCTCCAGGAAGTAGTTCTCCCTGCCGAAGATGTCCTGGTAGTCGGCGGCGGACCTGAGCGCCTCGTCGAACTGGCCGAGCCGCAGCCGGGTCTGCACCTCGCCGGACGGGCAGCCGGTGGTGGCCATCAGGCCGGCCGCGTGCTCGGCGATGATCTCCTTGTCCATCCGGGGCCACTTCACCAGCCAGCCCTCCGCGTAGGAGCGGGAGGTCAGCTTGAAGAGGTTGTGCAGGCCCTGCTTGTCGCGGGCCCAGATGGTCTTGTGGGTGTAGGCGCCGGACGCCGAGACGTCGTCCTTCTTCTGGTGCGGCTGGCCCCACAGGATGCGCTTGGTGTTGGAGCGGGACTCCGGCGCCACGTACGCCTCGATGCCGATCACCGGGGTGATGCCGGCGGCGGTGGCCTGCTTGTGGAACTCGGCGGCGCCGTACATGTTGCCGTGGTCGGTCATCGCGACGTGGGTCTGGCCCAGCCGCTCGACCTCCTTGAACAGCTGCTTCAGCCGGGCGGCACCGTCCAGCATCGAGTACTCGGTGTGGACGTGCAGGTGCGCGTACGGCTGGTCGCTCAAGGCGGGGCCTCCGGGGTCCTGAGGGGGGCTGAAACACGTAAGGCCCGAGCCACCACCAGGGCTCGGACCACGGCTTCCGGGGTTCGCGGACCCGAGTCTAGCCCCACCCGGGGGCCGGTCGCGTCCGCGCCGGAGCGGCCTCAAGATCACGGAAAACGGAGGTCCGGGCCCTCTCGTCAGAGGGTCCGGACCTCGTCGTGTGCGCGACCCCTTCGGGGGGTGGGGCCGGGCACATCGGGGGCCGCCGGCGCGACGGGGGTGCGCGCCGGCGGCCTGCTCGGGGAGGCGTCGCCGCCCTGGTCAGTGGGCGACCAGGCCGCCCAGGCCCTGGTAGCCGCGGTCGGCGGCCAGCGCCGCCAGTTCGCGCAGCTGGCCGGAGGTGACCGGGTCGAGGTCGGCGAGGCTCTCCAGGGCGCGGGCCCGCTGCCGGGCGGCGGCCTGCTCGACCCAGCGGACGCCGCCGGCCCGTTCGACCAGCTGGGCGACCTCGCGGGTCTCGGTGACGTCGAGCGGCTCGGGCCGGTGGTAGAAGCCGCCGAGCCGCCGGCCGGCCCGGGTGTAGCTGGTGAGCGCGGCGACCACCAGCATGGAGCGCTTGCGCAGCCGCGCGCCGGCCCGGACGGGCGCGTCGGCGGCGGCCCGCATGGCCTGCAGGTCGTCGGCGAGCTGGGCGGCGAGGCCGATGTGGTGGCCGAACTGGCGGAACAGGTCGACCCGGGCGGGCCCGGCGCCGGCGCTCATCGCGCCGAGGGCGCAGGCGCCGCCGAACAGGGCGGCGGCCCGGCCGACCGTCATCTCCAGGCGCTCGGCGAGGTCGGCGTCGGGCCGCTCCTCGAAGGCGTGGTCGGCGCCGGCGGCGGCGACCATCTCCAGCAGCGCGGCGCTGAGCTCGGCGGCGGGGGCGTCCGCGCCGGCGGCCCGGCCGGTGAGCTGGTCGAGGCCGAGGACCAGCAGGGCGTCGCCGGCCAGGATGGCCTGGGTGCGGCCGAAGACGCTCCAGGCGGTGGGGCGGCCGCTGCGGGTGAGGTTCCCCTCCAGGACGTCCTCGTGCAGCATGGCGAAGTTGTGGACGAGTTCGACGGCGGTGGCGGCGGCCACGGCCTGTCCGGGGCGGGCCCCGGCGGCCCGGGCGGCGGCCAGCACCAGGGCCGCGCAGATGTCCTCGCGGGCCTCGGTGCGGGTGGGGCGGGCGTCGCGGTCCCACCAGCCGAAGTGGTAGCCGGCGACGGTCCGGGTGGGTTCGATCAGCCGGGCGACGGCCCGGGCGATCCCGGGGCCGGTCAGCTCTCCGGCGCTGCGGAGAGCCGTCCGGGCCCCGTCCGTCCCGACGTGCAGTGGCGTGTCCTGAAGCACTGTCATGGTGCACCTCCGGCGTCGTCGGGATCGGATCGGGGATTCCTGCGGGTCTGACTGGGCGCTAGCTGCGGCTGGCGGCGAGGTCGCCGTCGTTCTGCGCCTGCCCGTCCTGGCCTTCCTGCCCTTCCTGGCCGGCGGCCTGCTGGGCGGCGGCCATCTGCGCCGGGCCGGGCAGGCCGCGGAGCAGGAAGAGGACGGCGAGCGCGCCGACCGCCAGGACGATCGCGCCGACCTGGAAGGCGGTGGTGTAGCCGGAGACGGCGGCGGTGGCCGCGTCGGCGCCGGCCGCCGCGCTGTGCTCCTGGTCGCGCAGCGACAGGGTGACGAAGACCGCGAGGCCGAGGGCGCCGCTGAGCTGGAGCAGGGTGGTCAGGACGCCGGAGCCGAGGCCCGCGTCGCTCTCCGAGACGTCGTGCATGGAGGCCTGCTGCATGGCCGGGTTGGTCATGCCGAAGCCGATCGCGACCAGCACGGTGGCGGGCAGCAGGTCGGTGACGAAGGAGCCGTGCACGGGCAGTCGGGTGAGCAGGAAGAGGCCGCCGGAGGCGATCAGCAGGCCCAGCGACATCGCGGCCCGGGGCCCGAACCGCATGATGATCTGCATGGAGCCGAACAGGCCGCCCATGAAGGCCACGCAGAACGGCAGCCAGGACAGGCCGCTCTGCAGCGGCGTGTAGTGCAGGACGTCCTGGACGTACAGCACCACCAGGAAGAACACCGCGGCCGAGACGCCGCCGATGACCACGGTGACGGCGTTGGCGGTGAGCCGGATGCGGTTGCCGAAGAAGCCCAGCGGCACCAGCGGCTCGGCGGTGTTGGCCTCGACGATCAGCGCGATCAGCAGCAGGGCGACGCCGCCGAGCAGCGGCAGCAGCACCTCGCCGGAGCCCCAGGCGTTGCGGGTGGCGGCGAGCAGGCCGTAGATGACGGCGAACAGGCCGCCGGTGATCAGCACGGCGCCCGGCCAGTCGGGGCGCTTGCCGGTGGACGGCGCGCGGCTCTCGTCGACCAGCTTGTGCAGGGTGAGCAGCGGGACCAGCGCCAGCGGGATGTTGATCAGGAAGATCAGCCGCCAGGTGAGCAGGTCGGTGAAGACGCCGGAGATCAGCACGCCGGCGGAGGCGCCGAGGCCGGACAGGCCGGCCCAGATGCCGAAGGCCTTGGCCCGCTCCTTGGGGTCGGTGAACAACAGCGCGATCAGGGCCAGGCCGGCCGGGGCGGCGAGCGCCTCGGCGACGCCCTGGATGACGCGGCCGGTGAGCAGCATGCCGGGGCTGTTGGCGAGGCCGGCGATCAACGAGGCGACCGCGAAGGCGGCGGAGCCGATCACGAAGACCTTGCGCCGGCCGAGCAGGTCGGCGAGGCGTCCGCCGAGCAGCAGCAGGCCGCCGGCGGCGGTGAGGTAGCAGGAGACGATCCAGATCAGGCCGCTCTCGGAGAAGCCGAGGTCGTGGCGGATCGTGGGCAGCGCGACGTTCACGATGGTGGCGTCGACGTAGATGATGAACTGCACCAGGGCGAGGACGGTGAGGGCCCTCCACCGCAGTGGTGACGGCGAAGCGGACATGGCGGGGCTCCATCGGGGCAGAGTCAGGGGAATCGACGGTGCGGGCTGGGGTGCCTCGATCACCGGATGGCTCCATTCAAGTCCCGGCGCACTCGGGGGGTCCAACAACTCCTCGGCATCATTGACAACCGTTGTTTGTCAATGAAGGATGGTGCGATCGACCTCGACATGTCCTTGGTGCGGGCCTTCGTCGCCACCGCCGAGGAACTCCACTTCGGCCGCGCCGCCGAGCGCCTGACGCTCAGCCAACAGGCGCTGTCCAAGCGTGTGCGCCGCCTGGAGGACGAGCTCGGCGTCCCGCTGTTCGACCGCTCCACCCGCTCGGTGCGCCCCACCGACGCCGGCCGCCGCCTGCTCGGCCCGGCCCGGGACGCGCTGGCCGCCGCGGACGCCGTGGTCGCCGCCGCCCAGGGCGCCTCCCGGGCGCTGCGCGCGGACGTGCTGCACGAACGCCTCGCCCCGGCGCTGATGATGCGCCGCCTGAGCGAGCTGAACCCGACCATCCCGGTGGAGCTGAGCTCCCGCCGCTCGCTGGCGATGGCCGTGCCCGCGCTGCTGCGCGGCGAGGTCGACCTGACCTTCGGCCGCCTGTCGGGGCCGCGCCCGCGCACCCTGGCGCACCGGGTGGTCCGGCTGGAGCCGCTGGTGGTGCTGGTCGGCGCCGGCCACCCGCTGGCCGGGCAGCGGGCGGTGCGGCCCGCCGACCTGGCCGCGTACGGGGTGTGGACGCCGACGCCGGGCAGCGCCTCCGAATGGAGCGGCTACGTCGACCAGTTCGCCCGGACCTTCGACTTCGAGCTGCGCCACCCCCGGGTCGACAACGTCACCTCCGAGGAGGTGCTGGAGCGCTCCTCGGGCGGCGGCCCGGTGTTCCTCAGCGCGGCCGACGTGGACAACCCGGTGGACCCGCAGCTGCGGCTGCTGCCGCTGGTCGACCCGGTGCCGCTGTACCCGTGGTCGCTGGTGTGGCGCACCGCCGAGCGGCACCCGCTGGTGCTGCGCGCGGTGGCGGCGCTGTCCGAGCTGAGCGCCGACGAGGGCTGGTGCACGCCGGTGGACGGGCTGCGCTGGCTGCCGTCCGACACCACCGTGTGAAACCGGGGACGTAACCGCCCGGGGACGTAACCGCCGCCGAACCGGCCCTTCCTAGCCTGCCGGGGCCCATGGTTCACAAGCACCCAGCCCTCCTCCGGACGGAGAGCGGCGGCGCGAAGGAGACAGCTGCAGCATGGCGAATCGCACTCCTGACTCGACGGACTCCCTCCCCACCTCCTCCGGCCAGCGCAGAATGTGGCTGCTGGACCGCCTGGAGACCGGTCGGGCCGTGTACAACGTGGTACTGCCGATCCGACTCGGCGGCGCCCTCGACCCCGTCGCCCTGGCGGGCGCGCTCACCGACCTGACCGAGCGCCAGCACGTCCTGCGCACCACCTACCGCTCCGAGGACAGCGAGCTGTTCGCGGTGCTGCGGCCGACCGCGCCGGTGCCGCTGCCGGTGACCGACCTGTCGGCGCTGGAGCGCGCCGAGCGCGGCGCGGCCGTCCGCGAGGCGTACGCGGCGGCCGAGGCCGAGCCCTTCGACCTGGTCGAGGGGCCGGTGCTGCGGGCCCGCCTGCTGCGGCTGGCCGAGACCGAGCACGTGCTGCTGGTGACGGCCCACCACATCGTGATGGACGCGCACTCCCGCAAGGTGCTGCTCGCCGAGCTCGCCGCCGGCTACAACGCGCGGCGCGCCGGCGACCACCCCCAGCTGCCCGAACTCGCCGTCCAGTACGCGGACTTCGCGGCCCGGCAGGCCGCCGGACCGGACAGCCCCGAGCAGGCCGCGCAGCTCGCGCACTGGCGCCGCCGGCTGGACGGGCTGCCGGTGCTCGACCTGCCGACCGACCGGCCGGCCCCCGAAATGCCCTCCGGCGAGGGCGGTTTCGTCAGCCTGCCGCTGGACGACGAGCTGCTGACGGCGCTGCAGGAGCTCGCCGACCAGGAGGGCGCCTCGCTGTTCGCGGTGTTCCTGGCCGCCGTGCAGACCCTGCTGTTCCGCTACACCGGGCAGTCGGACTTCGGCCTCGGCACCCTCGCCGAGGGCCGCGACCGGCCCGAACTCAAGCAGCTGGTCGGCTACTTCGCCAACACCGTGGTGCTCCGCGCCGACCTGGCGGGCGAGCCCGGCTTCCGCGCCCTGGTGCGCCGCGCCGAGGACTCGCTGCGGGAGGCCGCCGACCACGCCGCGATCCCGTTCGACACCCTGGTGCAGGAGCTCGCCCCGGAGCGCACCACCGGCGGCCGCTCCCCGTTCTTCCGGGTGTACACCGGCGCCTACGACTCCACCGACGAGGTGCTGGACTTCGACGGGCTGACCGCCGAGGCGATGCCCTCCGACTTCTCCACCGCCCGCTTCGACCTGGGCGTGGTCATCAACACCTCGCCGGACGGCACCAGCCTGGACTGCTCCTACGACGCCGACCTGTTCGACCACGCCACCGCCGAGCGCCTGGTCGGCCACCTGTACACCCTGCTGGCCTCCGGCTCCGCCGCGCCCGACCGCCCGGTGGCCGAACTGCGGCTGCTCACCGAGGCCGAGATGCACGACGCGCTGGTCGGCTGGAACGACACCGCCGAGCCCTTCGACGAACTCGCCACCCTGCACGGCCTGTTCGAGCGCTCGGCGGCCGCACACGGCGCCAACACCGCCGTGGTCTGCGGCGAACAGGCCTACAGCTACGCCGAGTTGGACGCCCGGGCGAACCGCCTGGCGCACCTGCTGCGGCGCGAGGGCGTCGGCCGGGGCAGCGTGGTCGCGGTCTGCATGCCGCGCTCGGTGGAGCAGGCGGTGGGCGCGCTGGCCGCGCTGAAGGCCGGCGGCGCGTTCCTGCCGATCGACCCCGGCTACCCGGCCGACCGGGTGGCGATGATGATCGAGGACTCCGAGGCCTGGGGCGTGCTCACGCTCTCCACGGCGGAGCGCGAGTGGCCGGTGCGCACCCTGCACCTGGACACCGTGGACCTGTCCGCCGAGAGCCCCGAGCCGCCCGCCGTGGACGCCGGCTCCGGCGACCTCGCCTTCGTGATGTTCACCTCCGGCTCCACCGGCCGCCCCAAGGGCATCGCGCTGCGCCACCAGGGCGCCGTCAACAACTACACCGACTTCAACCGCCGCCTGGGCGTGGGCCCCGGCGACGCGGTGCTCGGCGTCTCCTCCCCCAGCTTCGACATGTCCGTCTACGACATGTTCGGCCTGTTCGCGGCCGGCGGCACCCTGGTGCTGCCCGAGCAGGACGCCGTCAAGGAGCCCGCCCGCTGGGCCGAGCTGATGGTCCGCCACCACATCACCGTCTGGCACTCCGCGCCCGCCCTGCTGGAGCTGCTGGTGGAGAAGCTGAACGCGGACGGCGCCACCCTGCCGCTGCTGCGCCTGGCGCTGCTGTCCGGCGACTGGATCGCGGTCGGCCTGCCCGACCGGGTCCGCAAGGTCGCGCCGGTGCGGGTGATCGCGCTCGGCGGCGCCACCGAGGCCTCCATGGACTCGGTGATCTACCCGGTCGGCGAGGTCGACCCCGCCTGGACGTCCATCCCGTACGGCTCGCCGATGGCCAACCAGACCGCGTACGTCCTCGACCCGGGCGGGCAGCCGCAGCCGGTCGGCATCCCCGGCGAGCTGTACCTCGGCGGCGTCGGCCTGGCGCTCGGCTACCTCAACCGGCCCGAGCTGACCGCCGAGCGCTTCGTCGAGCGGACCCTGCCGGACGGGCGCGAGGTGCGGCTGTACCGCACCGGCGACCTGGCCCGGTACCGGCCCGACGGGGTGCTGGAGCTGCTCGGCCGGATGGACTTCCAGGTCAAGGTGCACGGCCTGCGGATCGAACTCGGCGAGATCGAGGCCGCGCTGCGCCGCCACCCGGAGGTCGCCGAGGCGGTGGTGGTCGCCCAGGGCGAGCGCGGCAACCACACCCTGGCGGGCTTCGTGGTGACCGCCGAGCCCGGCGAGCGGCTGGTGCGCGAGCTGCGCGAGCAGCTGCCCGCCGTCCTGCCCAACCACATGGTGCCGCCGGTGCTGGTCGCCCTGGAGGCGCTGCCCACCACGCCCAACGGCAAGATCGACCGCAAGGCGCTGCAGACCTGGGAGAGCGCCGCCACCGCCTCCGGGCAGGGGCCTCGCAACCCGCTGGAGGCCCGGATCGCCGGCGCCTGGGCGCAGATCCTCGGCCGCACCGGTTTCGGCATCGACGACGACTTCTTCCGGCTCGGCGGCGACTCCTTCGCCGCGGTGCGGGCGATGCTCGCCGTGGACTCCCGGGTGCCCGTCATCGAGCTGTTCAAGAACCCCACCGTCCGCTCGCTGGCGGCCCGGCTGCGGGACGAGGTGGCGGACGCCGAGCAGCTGCTGCACCGCCTCACGCCGGCCGGCCGGGACGCCGAGGTGACGCTGGTCTGCCTGCCGTACGGCGGCGGCAACGCGATCGCCTACCAGCCGCTGGCCGACGCGCTGCCCGACGGCGTGGCGCTGTGGGCGCTCAGCCAGCCCGGCTACGACCCGTCCGGCTCGCCCGAGCAGTTCCGGCCGTTCGAGGAGATCGTGGAGCGGGTCGCCGAGGAGGTCCGGGAGCGGATCGCCGGCCCTGTGGTGGTGTACGGGCACTGCGCCGGCACCGCGATGGCCGCCGCCCTGTCGCCCGAACTGGAGGCGCGCGGCGTCGAGTTGAAGGCCGTGTACCTGGCGGCCTCGCTGCCCGAGCCGGACCCGGCGCGGGCCCTGGAGATCGAACGGGCCACCGGCAACGAGGCCTGGGCGGCGTACCTGCAGAGCCTCGGCGGCCTGGACGGCGCCCTGGAGTGGGCCACCATCGACCACATCATGGTGGCGGGCCGGCAGGACCACGAGGGCGCCATGGAGTTCCACCTGCGCAGCCGCGCCAACCGGCCGGAGCCGATCAACGCGCCGATCCGCTGCGTGTTCGGCGACGCCGACCCGGCCACCGAGGGCTGGCAGCAGCGGTACCTCGACTGGAAGCTGTTCGGCACCGTGGAGGGCGCGGAGGTGATCGAAGGCGGCGGCCACTACTTCGTCCGCGACCACGCCCAGCGGCTCGCCGAACTGATCGCCGCTCAGCTGATCGGCGCGCAGACCGCCGCCGCCCGCTGAGCCTTCCGGGAATCCCCCGGACGCGCCTCTTCGGATTGTTAGGGTGGGCCGCGCGTCGGCCCACCCTGCCGAGAGCGCCGACGGGGACGAGAGGAATACCGGCGATGTCCGCCGTTCGCACACTGTCCGCCCGGGAGCTCACCGCCTCCTACTTCGAGCGCCAACTGCTGCACCGCGAAAGGTCGTTGACGGCCGATCAGGCGGTGCGGCAGTTGGCCGCGCTGCAGGCCCAGTACTCGCCGTCGCCGTACATCGCGCTGTGGTCGCGGCTGCCCGGCTTCGACCGGGCCGAGCTGGAGGCGGCGCTGCTCGACGGCGCCGTCGTCAAGTCCACGCTGATGCGCGGCACCCTGCACCTGGTGCACGGCGAGGACTACGGGCACATGGCCTCCGCGTGGAGCCGCCAGTGGCTGACCGAGCTGCGCGGCCGCCACAAGAACGCCGGCCTGGACGAGGCCGCGCTGGAGGCCGGGCTGCGGAAGTTCGCGGCCGTCCCGCGCAGCGCGCAGGAGCTGCGCGAGCACGTCGCCGGGGCCTCCGGCGGGAAGGTCCGCAGCGGCGACCTGGTGCACTACCCGCGGGCGCTGGTCCCGATGGTGCACGTCGCCCCGTCCGGCCACTGGCGGGCCCACGGCAAGCCCCAGATGGTGGTCTGGGACGGCGAGCCGGTGCCGGAGCCGGAGGCCACCGCGCTGCTGGTGCGCCGCTACCTGGCCGCCTACGGGCCGGCCTCGCGCGCCGACATCGCGCACTTCACCTACCTCAAGCTCCGCCAGATCGACCCGGCCCTCGCCACCCTGGGCGAGCTGGTGCGCTACCGCGCCGAGGACGGCCGGGAGCTGCTCGACCTGCCGGACGCGCCGGACGCCGCCGGCGGCGACGACCGCGAGCTGCCGGTCCGCTTCCTGGCCAAGTGGGACGCGGCGCTGCTCTCGCACGCCGACCGGACCCGGATGCTGCCTGCCGACCTGCACAAGCAGGTCTACCGGGCGATCAACGGCGAGCTGCTGGCCTCCTACCTGGTGGACGGCCGGGTGGTCGGCACCTGGACCCACGAGTGCAAGCGCGGCGCGGCCGTCCTCACCCTCGACCCGCTCGCCCCGCACACCCGGCGGCGGGAGCTGAAGGCGGAGGGCGAGCGGCTGCTGGCGTTCCTGGAGCCGGACGCGAAGAGCCTGGACGTGGTGTTCGCGTCCTGAGCCCCGCTCGTGCGAAAGGCCCGCCCTCACCAGGGCGGGCCTTTCGCACGAGCCGGGCCCCTCAGAGCCGGTCGAACCAGTCCGCGCCGGCCCGCGAGCGCCTGGTCGGGGCCGGCGCCGCCGGGCGGGCCGGGGTGCGCGGGGCGAGCGGCGCGGTGCGCGGCGCGACCGGCAGGGTGCGCACCGGCGCGGCCGGGTCGGCGGCGACGGCGGCCAGCACGGCCTGCAGTTCGGCGACCAACTGCCGTGCGGTGTCCGGCCGGTAGAGCGCGGTGTTGTACTCCAGCCGGCCGCTCAGCGCGCCCCCGGCCTGCTCCATGGTGAGTTCCAGGTCCATCCGCACCGTGCCGTTGGGGTGCGCGTCCGGCCGCAGCCGCACGCCGGGGGCGAGGTCGCCGCCGTCGGCCCGGCCCGGCAGGTTGCCCAGGTTGAACAGCACCTGGAAGACCGGGTTGCGGCTGGGGTCGCGGCCCTCGACGAGCTGCTCGACCAGTCGGCCGAACGGCACGTCCTGGTCCTCCAGCGCGTCCAGCACGGCGCCGTTGACCTCGCGCAGCAGCTCCTCGAACGGGGTGTCGGGGGCGGGGCGGCCGCGCACCGGCAGGGTGTTGGCCAACGGGCCGACCACGGACTCGAGTTCGGGCCGGCCGCGGCCGGACAGCGGGACGCCGACCACCAGGTCGGCGGCGCCGGCGGTGCGCGCCACCAGGGCCTGCCAGCCGGCCAGCAGCACGGCGAACAGCGTGGTGCCGGTGCGTTCGGCGAGCGCGCCCAGGGCGGTGGCGACCGGCGGCGGCACCACGAAGCGCTCCAGCGCCCCGGCGAAGGTCTGCGCGGCGGGGCGCGGCAGGTCGGTGGGCACCGTCACCTGCGGGACGCCCGCGAGCCGGCCGCGCCAGCGCTCCACCGCGGCGGTGTACTCGCCGGCGGCCTCGCGCTCGCGCTGCCAGGCCGCCACGTCCGGGTACAGCGGGCGGGTCGCGTCGACGGGCAGCACGCCGCCGTCCAGGGCGGCCCGGTAGCCGGCCGTCAGCTCGTCCAGCAGCAGGCCGAAGGACCAGCCGTCGACCACCGTGTGGTGGGCGATCCACACCAGCAGGTGGTCCTCGGGGCCGAGGGCGAGCAGCGCGGTGCGGCTGACCGGGCCGGTGCCGAGGTCGAAGGGCTCGCGGGACATCCGGGCGACCTCCGCGGCCGCCGCGGCCTCGTCGGCGACCTGCTGCTCGACGAGCAACGGCACGACTCCGTCCGGGAGTTGGCGCAGCGTGCCGTCGTCGAGGACGAGCCGGGCGCGCAGCACGGGGTGGCGTTCGAGCACGCCGGCCAGCGCGGTGCGCAGGGCGTCGCGGCGCAGCGGGCCGAGCAGCCGGAAGGAGAAGGAGACGTTGTAGGCGGGCTGGTCGGGGGCGAGCTGGTGCAGGAACCACAGCTGCTGCTGGACGAACGAGGCCGGCGGGCGCGGGTCGTCGCGCCGCTCCAGGCGGGCGCCGGGGCGTTCGGCGACGCCGGTGGCCCTGCGCAGCTTGCCCATCAGCTTGGCCCGTTCGGGTCCGGACAGCGCCGCGAGCCGGCGCATCATCTCGGCGTCCATGGTGTCTACCTCCGTCGCAGGGGAGCTCCGTCGGGGGCGGCCGGGACTGCCCCGCCGCTCGCGCTCGCATCCGGGCCCGGATTCTGGCGGGCCGCAGTTAGCGGCCGGTTACTCGCCGGGCCTGCGCATAACCGGGCGTGAACTGGCCCCGTTTAGCGTCGCCGGGCAAGAGCGGCCACGACTCACTGGCGGCACCGATTCCTCGGAGCGACCATGCCCGCTGACCTCGCGCACGCCGACCCGACCGGCATCGACCGGTTCAGGTCCGCCTACACCGACCTCCTGGAGCGCTACCACGCAGGCGCGTCGACCGATGCGGACTGGACGGCGTGGTACGCCGAGCGCCTGCCCGCGATCCTGTCGTACGTGACGGCCCGGTCGCCGTTCTACGCCCGGCACCTGGCCGGCGTGGACCCGGCGGCCGTCACGCCGCAGGGGCTGGCGGCGCTGCCGTTCACCACCAAGGCGGACCTGCGCCGGGAGATGCACGACGTGCTGTCCGGCCCGATGTCGGAGGCCGCCGTCTACTACGAGACGACGGGCACCACCGGCCCGTCCACGCCGTGCCCGCGCGGCCCGCTGGACATCTTCACCAGCGACTCGCACGTCGAGGAGGCGTGGCGGCGGCTGTTCGCCGAGCACTTCGGCGACCGGATGCCGGTGGTGGGCCTGATGGGCCCGTCGGAGCTGTACGCGTTCGGCGACACCTTCGGCGAGGTGGCCCGCCGGCTGGGCACCGCGCACGCCAAGATCTGGCCCGAGTCGCCGCGGGTCGGGTTCGCGAAGGCGCTGCGGCTGATGAAGGAGCTGGGCGTGGAGGTGCTGGTCTGCGCGCCGGCGCTGGCGCTCAGCCTGGCGAAGGCCGCCGAGCACCACGGCTACGACCTGGCGCGGGACTTCAAGGTGAAGCTGTTCCTGGTGCTGGGCGAGATCTGCACCCCGGCGTTCGCGGCGAACGTGACGGCGATCTGGCCGGGTTCGTCGATCGTGCCGGTGCTGTACGGCTCGCAGGAGGCGCTGGCCATCGCGACCGGCTGCCACCTGGGCCGGATGCACGTGTCCCGGCCGAACTACCTGGTGGAGATCCTCGACCCGGACACCGGCGAGGTGCGCGGCTCCACCGGCACCGGCGAGCTGTGCCTGACCATGCTCGCGCCCGGCATCAAGCCGCTGATCCGCTACCGCACCGGCGACCTGGTCACCGTCACCGACGACGGGGCGTGCCCGTGCGGGCGCCCCGGGCAGCTGGTGGAGGTGCTGGGCCGGGCCGCCGACCGGGTCGACGTCGGCACCGGCTCGTTCCGGGCCGCCGAGATCGAGACCGCGGTGCTGGGCGCCGTCCGGGGCGCGCTCGGCTACCAGGTGGTGATCGACCGGGAGGCGGACGGCGCCGAGCGGCTGACCGTCCACCTGGAGCTGCTGTCGGGCGGCGGCGCCGACCCGGAGCAGGTCCGCGCGGACGTCGCCGCCGAGCTGCGGCTGCGCCTGGGCGTGGACGCCGAGGTCGTCGTCACCAAGGAGCTCGACCCGATCACCGCCACCGGGTCCTTCGTCAGCTGGAAGGCCGCCCGGATCCTCGACAACCGCCTCGACACGCCCGACACCGACCGGGAGGCGGCCCGGGCGGCCGCCGTCCGGCAGGTCGTCACCAGCTGACGCGGCAACACCCTCTGGGAGGAGCACCATGAATCCGCCGCTCGCGGCCGTCGCCGAAGTGACCGCCGTCCGTACCGACCACGTGCCGCTGGGCCGTCTCGACCCGCTCACCGCGTACACCGCGCTCGCCGCCCGGTACGGCCGCGAGCAGGTGTACCTGCTGGAGTCGGTCTCCGGGCCCGCCGACGACACCCGGGAGTCGTTCGTCGGCTTCCGCGAGCTGCTCACCGTCCAGGTGACCCGCGGTGTCGTGCGGATCGCCGGCCACCCCGTGCTGATGGCCGCCGTCGCCGACCGCATCGGCAGCCAACTCGACTACGACCAGGGGCAGTTGGTGCTGCCCGAACCGTCCCGGCTGTGGCAGGTGCTGCGTGCCGTGGAGTCCTGCTTCGACGCCGAGCGCTCCGCCGAGCGGTTCTCGTTCGGCTTCCTGGCCTTCCTCGGCTACGACGCGGCCCGCTACATCGAGGACCTGCCGTACCTGATCGAGCAGGACGCCGACCTGCCGGACGTCGCCCTGGTGCTGCACCAGGCGCAGCTGCGGATCGGCCGCGACGGCGAGGCCGAGCTGACGGTGCACCACGCGGACGGCTGGCCGGCCCCGCCGACCGCCGAGGAGGTCGCCGCGCTGCTGGCCGCCGCGCCCGCGCCGGACGCCGAACTGCCCGCCGCGCAGGCGCTGGAGGTGCGCGACTCCACCACGCCCGAGCGGTACGCGGACAG
Organism: Kitasatospora sp. NPDC004531; assembly: GCF_053602195.1. Lineage (NCBI taxonomy): Bacteria > Bacillati > Actinomycetota > Actinomycetes > Kitasatosporales > Streptomycetaceae > Kitasatospora > Kitasatospora sp. NPDC004531. The sequence goes on from NZ_JBSGDD010000033.1 coordinate 36,907, forward strand.
CGTGGAGCGCTGCCTGGAGCACATCGCGGCCGGCGACATCTACCAGGTGCAGATCGGCCACGAGCTGGCCGTCCGCTCCCCCGCCGACCCGGTGGACGTCTACCGGCGGCTGCGCACCCGCAACCCGTCGCCGTACATGTACCTGGCCCCGCTGGCCGGGCAGTTGGTGGTCGGCGCCAGCCCGGAGCTGTTCGCCCGGGTGGAGGACGGCCTGGTCACCATGCGGCCGATCGCCGGGACGCTGCCGGGCGGCGCCGACGAGGCGGAGAACCTGGCGCTGGCGGCGCGGCTGCGCGAGGACCCCAAGGAGATCGCCGAGCACGTGATGCTGGTCGACCTGTGCCGCAACGACATCGGCCGGATCTGCCGCCCCGGCAGCCTCGCGGTGCCCCGGATGCTGGTGGTGGAGCGGTACGCGCGGCTGCTGCACCTGGTCTCCACCGTCACCGGGGAGGTCGCCCCCGGCATGGACTCCTTCGACGTGATCACCGCGCTGTTCCCGGCCGGCACCATGACCGGCGCGCCGAAGATCCGCGCCATGGAGATCATCGAGGCCACCGAGACCAGCCGGCGCGGCATGTACGCGGGCGCGCTGGGCCTGATCGGCCTCGGCGGCTACCTCAACCTGGCGCTGTGCATCCGCACCCTGGTCCACGGCGACGGCGTGTACCGGGCCCGCGCCTCCGCGGGCGTGGTCGCCGACTCGCGGCCCGAGCGGGAGTGGAACGAGACCCTCGCCAAGCTCGGCGGGGCCCGCTGGGCGGCCACCGGCGAGGAGGGATCGGCATGAGGGTCCTGGTCGTCGACGCCTTCGACAGCTTCGTCCACATCATCGTCCAGTACCTGCACGGCGCGGGCGCCCAGCCCGTGGTGGTGCGCTCCAACCAGCTCACCCACGACGACGTGCGGGAGATCGCCCCGGACGCGCTGCTGCTCGGCCCCGGCCCCGGCCACCCGGTGGAGTCCGGGCACGTCGAGCTGGTCCGCGAGTTCGGCGAGCGGCTGCCGGTGCTCGGCGTCTGCCTCGGGCACCAGGCGATCGGCGCCGCGTTCGGCGGCAAGGTCGCCCGGGCGAGCCACCTGATGCACGGCAAGACCAGCAAGGTCGTGCACGACGGCCGGGGCCTGTTCGACGGCATGCCCGACCCGTTCGAGGCGACCCGCTACCACTCGCTGATCGTCGAGGAGACCGACCTCCCGCCGGAGCTGGAGGTCACCGCCCGCTCCGCCGACGACGGCTACGTGATGGGCCTGCGGCACCGCACGCTGCCCATCGAGTCCGTCCAGTTCCACCCCGAGAGCATCTGCACCCAGCAGGGCCTGCGGCTGTTCACCAACTTCCTTCGAAGGGGATCCGCGTGAGCGACACCGCCCTGACCGGCGGCCTGCCGGACGGCTGGTTCCACCACCTGGTGGCGGACGTCGCCGCCCGCCGGCCCGACGCCGTCGCGGCGACCTGCCGCGGCACGGCCGTCACCTACGGCGCCCTCGACGAGGACGCCAACCGCCTCGCCCAGCACCTGCTGACCCTCGGCGCCGGCCCCGGCGCCCGGGTCGGCGTCTGCCTGGAGCGCTCCATCGAGTCGCTGCTGGTGCAGCTCGCCGTCTTCAAGACCGGCTCCGCCGCCGTGCTGCTCGACCCCGAGTACCCGCAGGAGCGGCTGCGGTTCATGCTGGCCGACTCGGGTGCCGTCGCCGTCGCCACCCGCGGCTCGCTGACCGCCCGGATCGACGACGGCGCCCGCCCGGTGCTGCTGGTGGACGCCCCGGACGCCGCCTGGCGCTCCGCCGAGCCGATCGACCCGAAGGCCGACATCGCCGCCCCGACGGTCTGCCACATCGCCTACACCTCCGGCTCCACCGGCGTCCCCAAGGCCGTGCTGCTGCGCCACGGGCCGATGCGCAACACCGGCCTGGTGCTGCGCCAGGAGTGCGGCATCGACGAGAACACGCAGGGCAGTTGGCTGTGCTCGCCGGGCTTCGGCCTGGTCGAGGTGGACTGCTTCCCGGTGCTCGCCGCCGGCGGCACCGTGCACATCCCCGACCCGGCGGTGGCCTCCGACCCGGCCCGGCTGCGGGACTGGCTGGTGCGCGAGCGCATCACCCAGTCGCTGGTGCTGACCGCGATGGCCGAACGCCTGTGGGGCCTGGACTGGCCCGCCTCCACCCCGCTGCGGATCATGCGGATCGCCGGCGAGCGGGTGCGCAGCTGGCCGCCGCAGCACCTGCCGTTCCACGTGCTCAACGTATACGGCTCCGCCGAGGCCACCGTCGTCGCCACCTGCGACCTCACCGAGCTCGGCGGCCGGCTGGGCGTCGAGCGCACCGCCGAGCTGCTGCCGCCGGTCGGCACCGCCGTCGCCAACGTCCGCATCCACGTGCTGGACCAGGACCTGGAGCCCTGCCCGCCGGGCGTGGACGGCGAGCTGTACATCTCCGGCGCGAGCCTGTCCGAGGGCTACCTGAACCGGCCCGATGCCAACAGCAGCAAGTTCCTGCCCAACCCGGTGCCCGGCGACCCGTACCCGGTGCTGTACCGCAGCGGCGACATCGCCCGCACCTGGGAGGACGGCACCCTGGAGATCGTCGGACGCACCGACGACCAGGTGAAGATCCGCGGCTACCTGGTGCACCTCGGCGAGGTGGAGAGCGCGCTCGCCGCCCTGCCCGGCGTCCACCAGTGCGCGGTGCTGGCGCGCGAGGACACCCCGGGCGAACGCCGCCTGGTCGCCTACGTGGAGCCCTCGCCCGCCCCGGCCGCGCCGCCGTCGGTGCCCGCGCTGCGCCGCGCCATGGTCGAGCGGCTGCCCGGCCACATGGTGCCCGCCGTGTTCGTCGTCGGCGACCTGCCCACCAGCGTCAACGGCAAGATCGACCGCGCCAAACTTCCCGCCCCGCCGCGCAGCCGCCCCGAGCTCGACGTCCCCTACCGGGAGCCGGCGAGCGACCTGGAGCGGCGCATCGCCCGGGTCTGGGCGGACGTCCTCGACCTGGACGACCTCGGCGCGGACGACAGCTTCTTCGAGCTCGGCGGCGACTCGCTGCGCGCCACCCGCCTGCTCGCCACCCTGCGCACCGCGCTCGGCCTCGACCTGTCGATGGCCGACCTGTTCGCCGAGCCGACCGTCGCCGCCGTCGCCCGCCGGTCGGGCGCCGCCGACGGCCCGGCGCTCGCCCCGCTCGCCGCCGACCCGGCCGCCCGGCACCTGCCGTTCCCGCTCACCCCGGCGCAGCGCCGGCAGCTCGCCGACGGCTGGGACCACCTGGCCTGGGACCGCGACTGGCTGGACACCGACCAGTTCCTGGACGCCTGGGACGCCCTGACGGACCGCCACGACGCGCTGCGCACCGTGCTGGTGGACGACTCCACCCAGCAGGTCCGCCCGTCCGGCCCGGAGGCCGTGACCGTCACCGACCTGGGCGCGCAGACCCCGTCCTGCGCGGCCGCGAACGCGGAGGCGCTGTGGGCCGAGCAGCTCGCCGCCGACGCGCCCGCACCCGGCGAGCCGCTGCACCGGCTGCACCTGGTGCTGCTGCCCGGCAAGGCCGTACGGATCCAGCTCGCCGTGCACCGCGCCGCCCTCGACGCGGACAGCCTGCACCGCCTGCTGCTGCCCGAACTCGCCGACCTGTACGAGGACGTGGACACCCCGCGGGCCCGCCCCGGCGCGTCCTTCCGGGACTGGGCGCTGCCCCCGGCGGCCGCCGCCGAGCTGCCCGCCGCACCGCCCGCGACGCCGCTGCCGGAGCACCGCGCCACCGTGCTGGAGGCCTGGCAGTGGACGGCGCTGAACGCCGCCGCCGAACAGGCCGGCACCACCGCGGCGCAGGCCGTGCTGACGGTGCTCGCGCAGACCGTCGCCGCGCACGGCGGCCTCACCCTGCGCGCCACCGGCGCCGCCCGCGACGCCGTGCACCCCGAACTCGACCGGGTGGCCGGGCCGTTCGCCGAGCCCGCCGCCGTGGACGGGCCGGCGCTGGTGGTGACCAGCCTGCTGGACCGCCCCGGCGCCGCCGCCTCGTTCGGGCCGGAGAGCCGGGCCCGGTTCGGCGCCCCCGGGGCCGCCGCGCACCTGCTGGTCCGCGTGCTCGACGGCCGGCTCCGGCTCGACTGGGACCTGCCGCCGGCCGACCTGCCGATCGGCGGCCTGCCCGCCGGATCGGTCCACCGCCTGGCCCGGGCCTGCGATTCGGGTGTCGGGCTCCTCACCGCCAGCCACTCCCCCGCCAGCGAAGACAGGTAGGTAGCAGGCATGACCGTCGTCATCGTCATCGAGGAACACACCGACCGGGGCCGGGCCCAGCGGATCGCCGATCTCGCCGCCGCCGCCGGATCCGATCTGCGCGTCCACCACCGCACCCTGCTGTCGCTCAGCGGCGACCGGGCCCGGATCGCGGCCGCGCTGGCCGCCGAGCCGGAGGTCCGGCGGATCGCCGAGGTGTCCGTGCCGTACCCGCTGGCCTCGCTGCAGGCCGGCGGCGGCGAGCCGGGCACGGTGCGGCTGGGCGACGTCGAGATCGGCCCGGGCGGCTTCACCGTGATCGCCGGGCCGTGCTCGGTGGAGAGCCCCGAGCAGATGCTGGAGATCGCCGACGCGGTCCGCGAGGCGGGCTGCCACGCGCTGCGCGGCGGCGCGTTCAAGCCGCGCAGCTCCCCGTACGCCTTCCAGGGCCTCGGCCGGGAGGGGCTGGAGCTGCTGGCGAAGGCCCGCGCGGAGACCGGCCTGCCGGTGGTCACCGAGATCCTGGACGCCCGGGACGTCGACCTGGTCGCCGACCACGTGGACATGCTCCAGGTCGGCGCCCGCAACATGCAGAACTTCACCCTGCTGCGCGAACTCGGGCGGCTGCGCCGGCCGGTGCTGCTCAAGCGCGGCCTGTCGGCGACCGTCGAGGAGACCCTGCTGGCCGCCGAGTACGTGCTCGCCGGCGGCAACGACCAGGTGGTGCTCTGCGAGCGCGGCATCCGCACCTTCGAGACCGGCTACCGCTTCACCCTGGACCTGGGCGCGGTGACGCTGTTCAAGGAGCGCAGCCACCTGCCGGTGATCGTCGACCCGAGCCACGCCGCCGGGGAGACCCACCGGGTGGTGCCGCTGGCCCTGGCGGCGGCCGCCGTCGGCGCCGACGGCATCATCGTCGAGTCGCACCACGACCCGGCGTCGGCGCTGTGCGACGGCAAGCAGGCGCTGCCGGTCGGCGAACTGGCCGACCTGATGGAGCGCCTGGGGTACGCGACCACCGCCGCCGGGCGCACCCTGGTGCCCGCGGGGGTGCGGGTGCCCGCCGGCGTCTGACCGGGCGTTCGGGGCGCACACCGGCCGGGGGGAGCTCAGCTCTCCTCGGCCGGTCCGTGTCCGGGCCCCTCCAGGCCGTCCAGCAGCCCGGCGAAGGTGGCCCGGCGGATCGCGTCCATCCGGGAGACCGCGCCGAGCTTGGCGTACACGTGGGTGAGGTGCCGCTTCACGGTGGCCTCGGCGATGTACAGCCGGGCCGCGATCTGGGCGTTGGTCATGGCGGCCGCGGCCAGCCGCAGCACCTCGTGCTCGCGCTCCGACAGCAGCGCCTGGTCGGGGCGGCCCCGGCCGAGCTGGTCGATGGTCTCGCGGGAGACCGACAGCGTGACGTTGCCGCCCGGCCGGCGGATCGAGTGCAGTGCGGCGAGCAGCTCGATCCGGGCGATCGACTTCAGCAGGTACGCCGCCGCGCCGCGGTCCAGCAGCTCGGCGAGGAGCGCGGCGTCGTCGTGCATGGTCAGGATGGCGATCCTGGTCTCGGGGTGGCGGCGGTCGATCTCGGAGACCACCGCGCGGGCGCCGGGCCCGGGCATCTCGATGTCCAGGATGACGATGTCGGGGCGCAGCCGGCCGACCAGCTCGATCGCCTCGGGGCCGCTGCCGGCCTCGCCGACCACCACGAACTCCCGGTCGGTGGAGATGATTTCGACCAGGCCCTGGCGGAACAGGGTGTGGTCGTCGGCCACCACGATGCGGGTGCGGGTGTCGGGGGCGGGGTGTCGGTCGTGGTTCACAGGACGTTTCTCAGCAGGGGGATCCAGGCCTCCACGGTGGTGCCGTCACCGGGGGCGCTGCGCAGCCGGAAGCTGCCGCCGAGCATCTCGACGCGCTCGCGCATGGAGGTCAGGCCCATGCCGCCGCGGCGTCTGGGCCCGACGCTGGTGTCGAAGCCGCAGCCGTCGTCGCGGACCTGCGCGGTCAGCAGGGTGTCGGTGACCCGCAGCGTGACGGTGAGCCGGCTCGGGCAGCTGTGCCGCACCGAGTTGTGCACGGCCTCGCGCATCACCAGGTACAGCTGCTCGCCGATCTCGGGCGGCACCGGCGCCGCCTCGGCGAGCGTGAACTCGACCTTCACGGTGGCGGGGACGTGGTCGCGCAGGTACTCGGCCATGGCGGCGCCGAGGCCGCCGCCGCCGGTCATCTCGCGCAGTTCGGCGGACATCTGGCGGATGTCGGACAGCGCGTCGCGCAGCATCGACCGCCCGTCCTCCAGCTTGGCGCGGGCCCGCTGCGGGTTGTCCAGGGCGTACACCTCGTGCAGTTCGAGGTTCTGCAGCGCGATGCTGACGGTGTGGCTGATCCGGTCGTGCAGGTCGCGGGCGGCCTGCTGGCGCTGTTCGAGGTGCGCGCGGTTGGTGCGGTGCAGCAGCGAGGCGATGTACCGGTCGATGTCGCGGGCGGCCCGCTCGGTGATCACCCGGTGCAGGACGAGCGCCAAGGTGGTGGCCAGTTCGGGTTCGCCGTCGGCCAGTTCACGGGTCAGTACGGGTAAGGCGGCCCGGTGCAGCGCGGTCGCGGCCCGCCGCACCTCGGCGGGGTGGACCACCTCGCGCCCCGAGAGCGTCCCCGCGGGGCCGGCCGGAACGGTGCGGTCCGGGTCCTCGCCGCGGGTCGCCTCGGCCACCACTTCGGCGATCAACTCGGCCGCGCGGGACAGGAATTGGGCGACCGCCACGCCGCCGTAGGAGAACTCCGCGCCGTCCCGGGCCATCAACTGCTCGTAGCTGTCGAGGATCTCCCGCACGGCGGGATCACCGAGTCTGACACCGGACTTCGAAGTGCGGCCCCCCACGACGCATCCCCCTATTGCCTGGTCGTCCCCCTAAGGACCGTCCGCAGCCTAGTTGACGTCAAAGCGCACTGTCGAGGTTCCTCCGTGCCCGCCCGAACCGTGGGACGGGCCGGTGGTGGTACGCGCGGTGGTACCCCCGGTCGTACGACCCGGTACCACCTTCGGCTCGCCCGGGGCGGTTCGGGCCGGTGCCACCTTGAGCGGGGCTCCAGCGAATTCCTAGCGTGACTCATGTCCGACGCGGCCGGCGGACGCAGCGCGACCGACGAACCCGACGCGACCGACGAAGGAGCCTCGAATGCCGATTGCGACAGCCGAGACCATGCCCCTGCCGCTCTCCGTCGCGGCGGACGGTGCGGAGCGACCGGCGGTGGAAGTGCAGTGCATGGGCGGTTTCTCGCTCACCATCGACGGCTGGCCGGTCCGGCGCTGGCACGCCGGCAAGGCCCGCAACCTCTTCCAGTACCTGCTGGTCAACCGCGAGCGCGTGGTGCTGCGCGACACCCTGTACGAGGTGCTCTGGCCCGAGCAGGTGTGGTCGCCGGGCTCCAGCTCGCTGAAGGTCGCGGCGCACGCGCTGCGCCGGATGCTCGCCACCCAGCCGCTGGTCGAGGGCCGCGCGCCGATCCGCATCGAGCACCGCGACTTCGGCTACGTCCTGCACGCCGACGGCATCCTGGTGGACGCCGAGCGCCTGCAGGCCGCGTTCTCCGCGGGCCGCACCGCCGAACTGCGCGGCGACCACGCCGAGGCGTCCCGGCACTACCGGGAGGTGACCGCCCTGTACCGGGGCGACTACCTGGCCGGCGAGAGCGCCGACTGGATCCTCGAACAGCGCGAGTGGTACCGCTCGCTGGCGCTCGGCGCGCTCGCCCACCTGCGCGAGGGCGCGCTCGCCGCCGGCGACCACCTGGAGGCCATCCGCTGGTCCCGCCAGGCCCTCGCCATCGACCGCTACCACGAGGAGAGCTACCAGACGCTGATGATCGCCCACGGGCGGCTCGGCGAACTGGACCTGGTGCGCGGCTGGCACGAGCTGTGCGCCCGCCGCCTCGCCGACGAACTCGACCTCGACCCCAGTCCGGAGACCGACGCGATCCTCGCCCAGGCGATGCGCGGCCGGCTGCGGACCGCCACCACCAGCCGGACCATCCGACAGACACGGACCCAAAGGAGCATGTCGTGACCGAGCACGGTGCCGCCGCCCCCATCCGGATCCTCGCGATCAACGGTTCGGAGCGCAAGGACGGCAACAACACCCTGATCCTGGACCACGCCCGCCAGCTGCTCGCCCCGCGCGGCGTGGAGATCGACGTGGTCCGGCTGTGGGACCTGGAGATGACCCCGTGCGGCCCGTGCGGCGACTGCAACTTCCGCACCACCCCGTGCGAGGTCCGCGACGACGTCGCCGGCGTCGTCGACAGAATGGCCGAGGCCGACGGCATCCTCTACACCACCCCGATCCACGGCTACACGGCCGCGCCGCTGATGCCCGCCTTCATCGAGCGCTCCGGCACCGGCTACCTGCGCTTCGACCGCCGCCTCACCAACAAGGTGGCCGGCGTCATCGTCACCGGCCGCCGCTACGGCCACGTCGAGACCTACGCCAACCTGATCACCAACGTGCTGCTCAACCGCATGATCGTGGCCGGTTTCGGCTTCCCCTCGGTGCTGTTCGGCAACGAGCGCGGCGAGGTCCTCCAGGACGAGGAGGGCATGGAGATGACCAACCGCATGCTGCACCGGATGGTCGACCTGATCACCGTGCTGCGCGAGCACCGCGAGCTGACCGGCCGCGACGGCCTCGCCGTGGAGATCGCCTCCGAGCGCGCCCGCGCCTGACCCCTCCCACGCTCCACCAGCAACGCCGTCCGATCCCCGCCTCCGAAAGCCCCTGAACACTCAGAGGAGCCCCCCGCGATGGCCACAGTCGACCGGGCCGCGCCCCGCGTCCTGCTCTCCACGGTGTCGTCCGACGCCCACACCTGGAACCTGGTGTTCCTCCAACTCCTGCTGGAGGAACACGGGTTCCAGGTGGTGAACCTCGGCCCCTGCGTCCCCGACGAGCTGCTGCTCGACTCGGTCCGCGAGCACCGGCCCGACCTGGTGGTGATCAGCACCGTCAACGGGCACGGGAAACTCGACGGCGGCCGGGTGATCCGGCTGCTGCGCGCCCAACCCGACCTGGCCGACGTGCCGGTGGTGATCGGCGGCAAGCTCGGCATCGCCGGCGCCGACGACGCGGGCAGCCGCGAACTCGTCGAGGCCGGGTTCACCGCCGTGTTCACCGACGCCGTGGACGCGGCCGCCCTGCCCGGCCGGCTCGGCCGGCTGCTCCCCGCCGGGGCGTCCGCATGAACGCGCCGCCGCCCCGCCTGCCCGCGCCCGCCGCCCTGCCCGACCTCCAGGCGTACGTCGAACGGGCCGCCCGCGAAGGCGAGTTGGTCGTCCAGCCGCGGATGGGCATGGCCGGCGTCGAGGCCATGCGCTCCGGCCTGCGGGCCGTCGCCACCGCGCAGGCCCGCACCGTCGGCACCCTGACCATCGACAGCTACACCCGGGTCGGCGACCACGCCGCGGCCCGCCGCGCGCTCGCCGCCGGGCACGAGCTCAACGGCTTCCCGCTGGTCGCGCACGGCGGCCCCGCCACCGCCGCGATGCTGGCCGGGGCGCCGCTCGGCATCCCGGTGCAGGTGCGGCACGGCTCGGCCGCGCCGCGCGAGATCTTCCGCACCGCCGTCCGGGCCGGCCTGACCGCCAGCGAGGGCGGCCCGGTCTCCTACTGCCTGCCCTACGGGCGCGTCCCGCTCGCCGAATCGGTCCGCAACTGGGACGCCGCCACCGCCGAACTCGCCGACGGCGCACGGCGGATCGGCGCCCGCGCCCACCTGGAGACGTTCGGCGGCTGCCTGCTCGGCCAGCTCTGCCCGCCCTCGCTGCTGATCGCCGTCAGCGCCCTGGAGGCGCTGTACTTCGCCCGGCTCGGCATCCCCACCGTCTCCCTCAGCTACGCCCAGCAGACCGACCCCGTGCAGGACCTGGAGGCGCTCGCGGCACTGCGCCTGCTCGCCGCCGAACTGCTGCCGCCCGAGGTCGAGCGCCACCTGGTGCTGTACACCTACATGGGCGTCTACCCCGGCACCCCGGAGGGCGCCCGCGCCCTGCTGGAGGCCTCCGCCGAACTCGCCGTGCGCGGCGGCGCGGAACGCCTGATCGCCAAGACCGTCGCCGAGGCGGTGCGCATCCCCACCGTCGCCGAGAACGTCTCCGCGCTGGAGCTCGCCGCCCGCACCGCCCGGCGCGCCGCCCGCCGCCGCGACGCCCTGCCGGACGCCTCCCGGGTGGACTGCTCCCAGGTGCTGGAGGAGGCCCGCGCCCTGGTCGCCGCCGTCCTGGACGGCCCCGAGGACATCGGCCGGGCACTGCAGCGCGCCTTCGCCACCGGCGTCCTCGACGTGCCGTTCTGCCTGCACCGCGACAACGCCGGCCTCACCCGCGGCCGGATCGCCGACAACGGGCGCCTGGAGTGGGCCGACACCGGCCGCCTCCCGCTGCCCGGCGGCCGCCGCACCGGCCGGCCGGTCCGCTCCCACCAGCTGATCGACATGCTCTGGCACACCGCGACCGGCTGGGACCGCGCCGCCCTCGAACGCGCCGCCGCCGAAGCCGAGTTGGAGTCCGCGCTGATGCCAGCCACCGACCGCGGGCTCGACCGCCCGGCCCTCGCCCCGTACCGGATCGCCGTGGTCGGCAGCGGCCCGCGCGGCCTCGCCGTACTGGAACGGCTGGCCGCGCGGCTGGCCGCCGAACCGCCCGCGCAGCCCGTGGAGATCCACCTCTACGACCCAGTGCAGATCGGCTGCGGCCGGATCTGGCGCACCGACCAGCCGTCCTGGTACCTGATGAACACCGTGGCCGGCGAGGTCACCATGTTCTCCGGCCCCGCCGACGCCGGCCCCGCCCGCCCCGGCGCGGGCCCCACCCTCGCCCAGTGGTGGGCCTCCGTCGACCCCGACTGCCCCGGCCCGGACGGCTACGCGCCGCGCCCGCTGTACGGCCGCTACCTGTCCTACCTGTGCGACACCGCCGAGGCCGCGCTGCCGCCCGGCACCACCCTGCACCGCCACCCCGTCGAGGTCCTCGACCTGCGCCCGCGGGCCGGCCGCTACCTGCTGGAGTGCGCCGACGGCAGCCGGCTGACCGCCGACCGGGTGGTGCTGACCACCGGCCACCCCCGGCCCGACCTCGACCCCGCCCAGCAGCGCCTGGCCGACTTCGCCGCCCAGCACCCGGACGCCCACTACGTCCCCGGCGACTCCGCCTCCGACATGCCCCTGGACGACCTGCGCGCGGGCTCCACCGTCGGCGTGCTCGGCCTCGGACTCTCCTTCTACGACGTCCTGGTGGCCCTCACCATCGGCCGCGGCGGAACGTTCGCCGAACTCCCGGGCGGCGCCCTGGAGTACCGCCCCAGCGGCCGCGAACCCCTGCTGGTGGCCGGCTCCCGCAGCGGCGTGCCGATCCCCGCCCGGGGCCGCAACCAGAAGTCCTCCGACCACACCTACCGTCCCCGCCTGCTCACCGCCGACCGCATCGCCGACCTGCGCCGCCGACGCCGCCTCGACTTCCGGCGCGACGTCCTGCCGCTGCTGCTCGGCGAGATGGAACTCGTCTACTACGGCACCGCCGTCCGCGCCCGGTTCGGCGCCGACACCGCCGAACGCTTCGTCCAGCAGGCCCTCGCCGCCTGCAGCGACCGCGCCCCCGGCCGCGCGATCCGGCTGCTCGCCGCCCACTTCGGCGCCGGCGCCCTCCCCCCGCTCGACCTCGACGCGCTCACCCGCCCGTTCGCCGGACGCACCTTCGCCGACCCCGACGAGTACCACCGGGCACTGTTCGACGTACTCGACGAGGACCTGCGGCACGCCCGGCTCGGCAACCTGCACGGCCCGCTGAAGGCCTCCTTCGACGTGCTGCGCGACACCCGGGGCATCCTGCGCACCGCCGTCGACTTCTCCGGCCTCACCCCCGACTCGCACCGCAAGGACTTCCTGGCCTGGTTCACCCCCGTCTCCTCCTTCCTCGCCGCCGGCCCGCCGCTGGACCGGCTGCGCCAGACCCGCGCCCTGCTGGACGCCGGCGTGCTGCGCGTCGTCGGCCCCTCCGTCTGCTTCGACACCGACCCCGCCGCCGGCCGCTTCACCGTGCACTCCGCGCAGGTCGGCGGCGACCCCGTCCCGCTCGACGCCCTGGTCGACGCCCGCATCCCCACCCCCGACCTGCACCGCGACCGGGCGCCGCTGGTGTCCCGGCTGCGCGAGGCCGGACTGTGGAGCGGCTACCGCAACACCGACGGCAGCGAGGAGTTCGACACCGGCGGCGTCGCCGTCACCGGCGCGCCCTACCACCCGATCCGCGCCGACGGACAGGCCGAACGCGGCCTGTACGTGCTCGGCATCCCCACCGAGCACACCCGCTGGTTCACCCAGGTCGGCTCCGGACGCCCCGGCGCCTGGCCCGAGTTCACCCGCGACGCCGACGCCATCGCCGCCGACCTCCAGGCCGGCGCCGCCGCCCTGGCCCCCCGCCCCACCGCCCCGGCGGGAGGCACCCGATGACCCCCGCCCGCGACCTCCTCCCCACCCACCGCACCGACCACGACACGGCCTACGCGAGCTTCCGCCTGCCCCGCCCCACCACCCCCGCCGGAGGCACCCCATGAGCCACTGGCAGCACCGCCGCACCCCCGCCCACACCACCTTCCGCACCACCCGCGACCTCCTCCTCACCCACCGCACCGACCACGACACCGCCTACGCGAGCTTCCGCCGGCCCCGGCCGACCCACTTCCACCACACTCCTCACCCCACCACCCCCGCCGGAGGCACCCCATGAGCCACTGGCAGCACCGCCACACCCCCGCCCACACCACCTTCCGCACCGCCCGCGACCTCCTCCTCACCCACCGCACCGACCACGACACCGCCTACGCGAGCTTCCGCTGGCCCCGGCCGACCCACTTCAACTGGGCCCTGGAGTGGTTCGACGTCATCGCCGCCGACAACCCCGACCCCGCGCTGGTCCTGCTGGACGCGGCCGGCGGCGGCTCCACCGTCTCCTTCGCCGAGCTGTCCGCCGCCTCCGACGCCCTCGCCGCCCACCTGCGCGACCACGGCGTGGCTCGCGGCGACCGCGTCCTGCTCGTCCTCGACCAGCGCCGCGAACTCTGGGAGACCCTGCTCGCCTGCCTGAAACTCGGCGCCGTCGTCATCCCCACCTACACCAGCCTCACCCCCGCCGAGGCCGCCGACCGCCTCGCCCGCGCCGCCGTCGCCCACGTGGTGTGCGAGCCACGCCTCACCGGCCTGTTCCCGCCGGGCGGCACCCTGCGCACCCGGCACACCCCGGCCCGCGAACCCGGCTGGCTGGACCTGCGCGAGGCCCGCCGCCGCCCCGCCGCGTTCGAGCCGGACGGGCCGACCCCCGCCGACGACGTCGCGTTCTGCTACTTCACGTCCGGCACCACCTCGGCGCCCAAGCTGGTCGCGCACACCCACACCAGCTACCCCGTCGGCCACCTGTCGGGCCTGTACTGGCAGGGCCTGCTCCCCGGCGACCGGCACCTCAACGTGTCCGCGCCCGGCTGGGCCAAGCACTCCTGGAGCAGCCTGTTCGTGCCGTGGAACGCCGAGGCCGCGATCGTCGCCCTGCCGCCCGGCCCGACCCGCGCCGACACCCTGCCGGCGCTGCTCGCCCGGCACGCCGTGACCACGTTCTGCGCCCCGCCGTCCACCTGGCGGGCCCTGCACCCGTACCTCGCCACCGCCCGGCCCGCCCTGCGCGAGGCCCTCTCGGCGGGCGAGCCGCTCGACCGGGCCGTCTCCGACGCCGTGCAGCTCGAATGGGGCGTGCGGGTGCGCGACGGCTACGGCCAGACCGAGACCACCGGCCTGATCGGCACCACCCCCGGCCTGCCGTCCCGCCCGGGCCGGCTCGGCAAGCCCCTGCCCGGCTACCGGATCACCCTGGTCGACCCGGCCACCGGGGTGGCCGGCGACCGGGGCGAGCTGTGCGTCGAACTCGACGACGCCCCGGCCGGGTTGATGCGCGGCTACCTCGCCGCCGACGGCTCCCTGCGGGCCCCGGGGCCGGACCGCTGGGCCACCGGCGACGTCGGCGAGCGCGACCCCGACGGGTATCTGCGCATCGAGGGCCGCTCGGACGACGTCTTCAAGTCCTTCGACCGCCGGATCTCCCCGTACGAGCTCGAAACCGTCCTGCGCACCCACCCCGCGGTCACCGACGCCGCCGTGGTCCCGCTCCCCCACCCCGTCGGCGGCGCCGTCCCGCACGCCGTGGTCGAGGCCCGCTCCGACCGGCCCGACCTGGCCACCGACCTGCTCGCCCACGTCGCCGCCCGGGTCGCCCCCGAACTGCGCGTCCACTCGATCGAGGTGCGCGAGCAGCTGCCGCGCACCGCCTCCGGAAAGGTCCGCCGGGCCGCCCTGGCCGCCGAACTCAAGGAACTCCGATGACCCGTCAGTTCACCCACCAGGTCCAGCAGCGCGACGTCCTGGTCGTGCCCGCCCTGCTCACCGAGCCCGGCCGCGACGCCGTCGACTGGCTGCTGTGGGAGCAGCCCGGCCGCGACGGCGTGCACATCCACCACCTGTACCGCACCGAGCACGGCGCGCACGCCTTCCTGGTCCGCTTCGGGCCCGGCGCCCACGGCGACCTGCACGAACACCCCGACCACGAGCTGATGCTGGTGCTGGCCGGCGAGCTGGTCAACGACAACGGCCAGCGCTACGGCGTCGGCGACCTGATCGTCGAGGCGCCCGGCAGCATCCACCGCGTCGACTCCCCCGGCGGGTGCACCCTGCTCGTCGTCCGCGAGGCCCCCACCCGTCCGCTCTGAACCCACTTCCAAGGAGCCCCGTTCCATGCCGCTGGTCCGCATCGACGTCCTCGACCACCACTCCGACGCGACGCTCGTCGCGCTCGCCGACGCCGTCCACCAGGCGCTCACCGAGACCATCGACGTCCCCAAGGACGACCGCTTCCAGATCCTCACCCGCCACGCCGCCGGCCTGCTGATCGCCGACCCGCAGTACCTGGGCATCGCGCGCGACGAGAACCGGGTCTTCATCTCCATCACCCTCAAGACCGGCCGCACCGTCGAGAAGAAGCGCGCGCTCTACCGCCGCATCACCGAACTCGCCGCCGCCGAGGCCGGCTTCGAGGCCCGCAACATCCTGATCACACTCACCGAGAACGACCTCGCCGACTGGTCCTTCGGCAACGGCGAGGCCCAACTCCTCCCCTGAGCCCTCCCCCACAGACCCCCCTCGCCCCCGGCGAGGGGGGTCTCCGCGTTCCCCTCCCCTTCCCCGCCTCCTCCCCCGACCCGCTCGCCGTCTCCCCCGCGCCGCCGCCTCTTCCCCCGACCCGCTCCGCGCCTCGTTCCCCACCCCCGTTTCCCCGACCCCCTCCCCCGGGCCGCGGCGCCGCAGCCGCCTGGCGGCACGCCGGGGCCCCGCCACCGAACCCTCCGGTGACGGGGCCCCGGGCCGGATCGTCCCTACTCCGCGTCGGTCAGCTCGGTCAGGTCCTCGGCCGTCAGCGACAGCAGCGCCTCCGCCATCGCCACCGACTGCTCGCCGTGCACCGGGTCCGCGGCCAGCGCGGCGCACATCCCCTCCAGCGTCGGCTCGGCGAACACCGTCCGCAACGACAGCTCCGCGCCCAGCAGTTCACGGATCCGCCCGACCAGCGCGGTGGCCTTCACCGAGTCGCCGCCCAGCTGGAAGAAGTGGTCGGTGCGCCCGACCCGCTCGGCCTGGAGCAGGTCCTGCCAGAGCCACCCGACGGCGGTCTCCAGCGCGGTGGCGGGCTCGACGAACCCGGTGTCCCGGGCGGGGCCGAGGTCCGAGGCCATCGCGGTCAGGGCCAGCCGGTCGACCTTGCCGTTGCCGGTCAGCGGCAGCGCCTCCAGCACGGTGAGCGCCGCGGGCACCATGTACGCGGGCAGCGTGCCGGCCGCGAAGCGCTGCACCTCCGCGGGGTCGATCACGGCGCCGGGCTGCGCGGTCAGGAAGCCGGCCAGCCGCCGCGAGTGCTTGTTCTTGCCGGCGGCCACCACCACGGCCCGGTCCACCTGCGGGTGGTCCGCCAACGCGGCCTCCACCTCGCCGAGTTCGATCCGGTAGCCCTGGATCTTCACCTGGAAGTCCTCGCGGCCCAGGATCTCGATGTTGCCGTCGGGCAGGTACCGCCCGAGGTCGCCGGAGGCGTACACCCGCTCGCCGGTGCCGGGCAGTTCGAAGAACTTGCCGGCCGTCCGCTCCTCGTCCCGCCAGTAGCCGCGGGCGAGGCCGACCGGGCTGGCGATGTGGATCTCGCCGGGCACCCAGGCGGGCCGGTGCCGCAGGCCGGCGTCGAGGATGTGGTAGCGCTGGTTGGTCATCGGCTTTCCGTACGGAATGCTCGCCCAGTCGGGGTCGACCTCGCCGATCGGGTACAGCACCGACCACACGCAGCTCTCGGTCGGCCCGCCGGAGCCGATCACGGCGGCGTTCGGCGCGAGCGCCCGCAGGCGGTCGGGCAGCGTGGTGGGGATCCAGTCGCCTGCCAGGATCACCAGCCGCAGCGCGGCCAGCGCCCCGTCCACGTCCTGGCCCGCCGTGCGCAGGCCCTCCAGGTGGTTGACCAGCACCTCGATCAGCGCGGGCACCGAGTTCCAGAAGGTGACGCCCTCGCGCCCGGCCAGTTCGGCCCACGCCGCCGGGTCGGGGATGTCGTAGGGGGCGGGGACGACGACGGTGCCGCCGGCCTCGATCATGCCGAAGACGTCGTACACCGACAGGTCGAAGTGCAGCCCGGAGACGGCCAGGCAGCTGTCCGCCGGGCCGACCCCGTACCGGCGGTTGATGTCCAGGATCGTGTTGGCGGCGCCGCTGTGCGCGACCATCACGCCCTTCGGCTTGCCCGTCGAGCCCGAGGTGTAGATGACGTACGCCAGGTCCGACGGCTGCTGCACGGGCTCCAGCGGCGAACCGTCGGCGTTCTCGAAGTCCCGTTCCACGCACAGCAGTTCGAGGAAGTCGGGCCACTCCAGGGTGGCTTCCAGGCGGGCCGAGGTGAGCACCGTCGCCACCTCGCCGTCCTCCAGCAGCGCCGCCAGCCGGCCGGCCGGCGCGGTGGGGTCGATCGGCAGGTAGGCGGCGCCGGACGCGAGCACGCCGTGCGCGGCGACGATCTGCTCCCAGCCCTTCTCCAGCACCACGGCCACCAGCTGGTCGGGCCGCGCGCCGCGCTCCCGCAGCACCCGCCCGACCTGGTTGACCCGCCGGTCCAACTCGGCGTACGTCAGCCGCCGTTCACCCGCGACGACGGCGAGCGCCTGCGGCCGTTCGGCGGCGTGCCGGGCGACGGAGGTGTGCAGCAGCAGCTCGGGCAGCGGACCGTCGGTGGCGTTGGCCTCCTCGCGGACGGCGAGCTGGTGCGCGGGCAGCAGGTCGAACCACTCGCGCTGCCAGGCCTCGGGTTCGGCGACCAGCCGTTCCAGCAGGCCGCAGTAGGCGCCGAACATGTCCTCCAGCAGGCCGGGCGGGAAGACCTCGTCCAGCGAGTCCCAGCTGAACTCCAGCCGGCCCTCCACCTCGGAGACCTGGAAGTCCAGGCTGACCTGCGGGGTCTGGGTGGAGGTGTGCACGGTGCGGCCGAGCGAGGTGGTGAAGTGGCGCGGCGGCTGGCCGAGCAGGCTGGTGACGACCACCGGGAACGCGGCGCGCACGGCCCCGTCGGTGCGCCGGGCCAGCTCGCGCATCACCCGGACGCCGCCGAAGTGCCGGTGTTCGAGGTCCTCCCACAGCTGCTGCTGCACCGAGCGGGCGCGCTCCTCGAAGGTGCCGTCGGTCTTCTCCACGGCCAGCAGCGAGGTGGTGGTGAAGTCGCCGATCAGGTCGTCGACCCTGGGGTGCAGCGGGAGGCGGTTGAACAGCGGGAAGTTGATGGTGAAGGTGTCGCCGCGGCTCCACGCCCGCAGCACCTCGGCGAACGCCGCCACCACGATGCCCGAGGGCGTCAACTGCGCCGCCTTCCCGCGCAGTTGGAGCGTCGACCAGTCCGCGGCGGACAGCGTGTGCTGGCGGCGGGTGAACAGTCCGGTGGACGGGGTGCCGGCGGGCGCGCGCGGCAGGTCGGGCGCGGCGGGCAGGCCGGCGTCCAGCCGGGCCAGCCAGTACGCCTTCGACCGCTGGTAGTCCTCGCTCTCCTCCAGCGCCTCGCCGGAGGTGGCGAGCACGTAGTCGCGGAAGGTCAGGTCCAGCGGGGTGAGCGCACCGGCGGCGCCGTCGGCCTCGTACGCGGCGACCAGGTCCGGCACCAGGATGTGGAAGTAGCTCCAGGCGTCGATGATCAGCAGGTCCAGGCCCAGGTGCAGGCGGACCCGGCCGTCGGGCAGCTGGGTGAGCCGGACGTCCCACAGCGGGAAGGTGTCGGCGGGCAGCACGTGGTGCGACAGCTCCTCGCGCAGCTCGGCCGCGCGGCGCTCCGCCTCCTCGGGGCTCGCGTCCCGCAGGTCCAGCACCGGGATCTCGTACGCGGGCGGCTCGGCCAGCACCCGCTGGGTGCCGTCGGGCGCGATCACCGCCCGCAGCATCTCGTGCTGCCGCAGCACGGCGTCCCACGCCCGGCGGAACCGCTCCACGTCCAGGCCCTCGGACTCCCACTCCCAGTACCCGTGGCAGCCGACGTTGCCCAGCTCGACGGCGTCGCTGCGGCCGATCCAGTACGCCTGCTGGGTGTCCGTCAGCACGAACGGCAGGTGCGCGTCCTGCGGGTGCGCGACGATCCGCGGCGCCCGGCGCGGCGCGAGCGCCAGCAACGCCCGCCGGTCCACCCGCCCGTCCGGCAGGCGCGGCAGCGCGGGCACCACGACGAGCTCCAGCTCCCCGGGCAGCGCGGGCAGCTCCGCGCCGGGCTCCACCGGCACCACGAACACCGTCGCCGGGTGCCCGACCACCGCGCTCTCCCGCCACAGCGGGCTGCCCGCGACCGCGGCGACCAGCTCCCCGTTCAGCTCCGGCCGGTCCACCACCCGCCCCAGCACCCGCACCACCCCGTCGGCCTCCACCACGGCCGCGTCCCCGCTCCGCCACAGCAGCCGGGCCGACTCCCCGACGACCCCGTGCCGGACGAACGCCCCCGCCGCCCGCACCGGGTCCCCCAGGTACCCCACCCCCTGCAGCCCCGCCACGAACACTTCCCCCACGCCCCCGGCCCCCACCGGCTTCCCGTCCCCGTCCAGCACATACACCCGCAACCCACCCACAGCCCCGAACACCACCGAGCCCACACCGAAGGCGGCCCCCCGGCCCGACGCCACTCCCTCGCCGAAGGCGGGGAGCACACCCTCGCGGGACACCTCACCCGAGCCCGAAGCCCCGCCGGATACGGCATCCCCGCCCGAGGCGAGTCCCCCGCCGGAGGCGGCCCCCCGGCCCGACGCCACTCCCTCGCCGAAGGCGGGGACCACACCCTCGCGGGACACCTCACCCGACCCCGAGGCCCCGCCGAAGGCGGCATCCCCGCCCGAGGCGAGTCCCCCGCCGGAGGCGGCCCCCCGGCCCGACGCAACTCCCTCGCCGAAGGCGGGGACCACACCCTCGCGGGACACCTCACCCGACCCCGAAGCCCCGCCGAAGGCGGCAACCCCGCCCGAGGCGAGTCCCCCGCCGGAGGCGGCAACCCCGCCCGACGCCACTCCCTCGCCGAAGGCGGGGACCACACCCTCGCCGGACACCTCACCCGACCCCGAAGCCCCGCCGAAGGCGGCGGCCGCGCCGGAGGCGGCACCCCGCCCCACCCCAACCCCCGTGCCAGCAGCAGGAATCACCCCCGGCTCCCCGCCGAAGGCGAGCCCCTCGCCGGAGGCAGGAATCGCACCTGCCCCCGAGGCCCCGCCGAAGGCGGCAACCCCGCCCCCCGCCGTTCGCGCCGCCGCGCCTTCCTGTCCCCCACCGCCGGAGGCGGCGACCGGCCCCGCCAGGTGGGTCAGCAGGGCCGGCCCGCCCGTCTCCGCCGAGCCGTACCCCCCGACGACGGTAAACGTCGGCTCCGTGCGCGGAGCGCGTCGCAGCCCCCCGCCCCACACCGTCAGCACCTTCAGCTCCGGGCCGCCGACCCGGCGCCCCGCGAGCAGCCGGTCCGCGCGGTCCGCGTCCAGCCAGACGTGCGTGGCCCCGCTCGCGACCAGCCAGTCACGCAGCCGGCCGGGCGACCCCGCGGTCTCCTCCGGCGCGACGACGACCGTCGCCCCCGCGGCCAGCGGCGCGAGCCACTCGGCGAGCCCGAGCGCCCCGGCCGGCGCCCCGAGCCACGCGCAGCGGTCCCCGGCCCCCAGCCCATACGCGTCGACGACCCCGAACACGGCCGTCGCCAGACTCTCCGCCCCGCCGAGCACCGCGCCGGGCTCCCCGGTGACGCCACCGGTCCACCGCAGTACCCCGCCCTCCAGGACTTCGCCGACAGCGGCGTCGGCGTCCTCCTGCTCGTCCAGCAGGACGACCGCCGCGCCCCCGGCCTCCCCCAGCAGCGGCGCGAGCCCAGCCCGGGTGAGCACCGCCTCCGGCGCGGCCGTGCCGAGCTTGCGCGCCAACTCCTCCGCCCCGTCGGCGGGTTCGAGCAGCACCACGGTCGCACCGGCCCGCATCACGGCGAGCACCGCCTCCGCGTGCAGCGCGGACCGTTCCAGCAGGACGGCGACCCGGCCGCCGGGCCGGGTGCCGTGGGTGGTGGTGAGGCGGGCGGCGAGGCGGGCAACCCGGGCGTCGAGCGCGCCGAAGGTCAGCTGCCGGTCGCCGTCGCGCAGCGCGGTCGCCCCGGGGTTCTGCCGGGCGATCCCGGCGATCCTGGCGGACACTCCGCCGCGGGCCTCGGGCCGGTCGTCCTGGTCACGCTTGGTGGTCACGTTCGCTCCCATCGCCTTCGCGGGCTTGTCGACCCGGGCGGCGGCGATCGGGACCCACCGCGCCCAGACTCAACGGCACGCTAGGAAGCGGGAGTTAGCCACCGGTTACGGACGACGCCGCGAGCAGCCCGGCCAGGTCCTCGGCCAGCGCGGCGAGCACCGCGGCCGGGTCGTCCAGCGGAAACAGGTGCCCGCCGGGGAACAGCAGGTGCCGCGCCCGCCCGGTGGTGTACCCGGCCCACTGCTCGATCTCCTCGGCCGGCACCCCGGGGTCCTCGGCCCCGGCCCAGGTGGTGACGGGGCAGCGCAGCGCGGGCCCGGCCGTCGGCGCGTAGGTCTCCGCGAGCCGGAAGTCGGCGCGCAGCGCGGGCAGCAGCAGCTCCCGCAGGGCGGGATCGGCGAGCGCGTCGTGCCCCGCGCTCTCCTCCCGCACCCGGGCGGCGAACTCCTCGTCCGGCAGCAGGTGGAGGCGTTCGGTGGAGGGCAGGTGCGGCGCGCCGTGGCCGGAGACGACCAGCCGTTCGGGGCCGGCCCCGGTCGCCGAGAGGTGGCGGGCGAGCTCGTACCCGAGCAGCGCGCCGAGGCTGTGCCCGAGCAGCACGTACGGCAGCGCGGAGGCGCGCCGCCAGCGGGCCACGGCGGCGCACAACTGCGGGAGCAGCAGCGCGAGTTCGCCGACGGGGGGCTCCATCAGCCGGGTCTCGCGGCCGGGCAGCAGCACCGCCCACAGCTCGACGCCGGGCGGCAGGTGGGGCCGCCACGGGTGGAAGGCGGCGGGTCCGGCGCCCGCGTGCGGCACGCACAGCAGGCGCACCCGGGCCCCTGGTTCGGGGCGCACGCAGCGCAGCCACTCGTCGTCCTGCACACGGCCATCAGATCCCACGGAGCCAGAGGTCATGCCGCCACCCGACCACCCCCCGGTTCGCCCCGGGTTACGACCTCCCCGCCACCTTGCCGTCCCCGCCGGTAACCTCCGCATAACCGGCCCCCCGTACGGTCGTTCACGTTTTCCGGAGACGACAGGGAGTCCATGATGGCAAGCGCAAACGTGTCGGAGCTGTGGCCGGAACTGGACGCGATCCCGACACCCGACCCGGCCGCGGTGGCCGCCGGCAACCCGCAGACCCCGCTGCAGGGCTTCATGGCGCACGCCCGCGACCTCGGCCCGATCTTCCGCTTCGAGGCGCCGGGCTTCCAGATGGTGATCGTCTCCGGTGCGGAGCTGGTCGAGGAGCTGGTGGACGAGACCCGCTTCGCCAAGCACGTGGGCTTCGGCATGGAGGCCTACCGCGACGTCACCGGCGACGGCCTGTTCACGGCGTACAACGACGAGCCGAACTGGCAGCTGGCGCACGACGTGCTGGCCCCGGCGTTCACCCAGGAGGCAATGCGCCGCTACCACGCCGCGATGACCGGCACCGCCAACCGGCTGATCGACTCCTGGGCGCAGCAGCCGGCCGGAACGGCGCTGGACGTGCCGGGCGACATGACGAAGCTGGCGCTGGAAACCATCGGCAAGGCGGGTTTCGGCTACGACTTCGAGCTGTTCGACCGCGACGAGCCGCACCCGTACGTGGCGGCGATGATCTCCACCCTCCAGTACTCGACGCAGATGCCGGACGAGCAGGCCCGCACCAAGGACGGCTACGCGGCCAACGTCCGCTACATGCACGAGCTGGTCGACGACGTGGTGCACACCCGCAAGGCGTCCGGCGACGACTCGGTGCGCGACCTGCTCGGCGCGATGCTGAACACCACCCAGGAGGGCACCGGCCGCCGCCTGGACCTGGCGAACATCCGCAACCAGATCACCACCTTCCTGGTGGCGGGCTTCGGCACCAGCGCAGGCCTGATGTCCTTCGCGCTGTACTACCTGTCGAAGAACCCCGAGGTGCTGGCGAAGGCCCAGGAGGAGGTCGACCGGGTGGTCGGCCGCGACCAGGACCCGCAGTACGAGCACATCGCGAAGCTGCGCTACCTGCGCAAGGTGCTGGACGAGGCGCTGCGCCTGTGGCCGCCGGCGGCGGTCTTCATGCGGGAGGCCCGCGAGGACACCGTGCTGGGCGGCAAGTACCCGATGCGCAAGGGCGCCTGGGCGCTGGTGCTGACGCCGGTGCTGCACCGCGACCCGATCTGGGGCGACGACGTGGAGGTCTTCGACCCGGAGCGCTTCGGCGAGGCCGGCCGCGGCCGTCCGGCGCACGCGTACCGCCCGTTCGGCACCGGCGCGCGGGCCTGCATCGGCCGCCAGTTCGCCCAGCACGAGGCGACGCTGACGCTGGCGATGCTGCTCCAGCGCTTCGCCGTCGAGGGCGACGACGCCTACGAACTGGCCGTCGCCGAGCCCGGGTTCTTCATGCCGGGCGGCTTCACCCTGAAGGTCGCCCCGCGCGACCCGGCCACCACCACCGCGCTCTCCGGCGACGCCCTGGTCGAGGCCGCGAAGGCCGCCGGCTGTCCCCACCACGCCGGCCAGGCCTGATCCCCCACCCCCGGAGCGGGGCCGAACGGTTGCCACAACCGTCCGGCCCCGCTCCGGCGTTCCCCCGCGGCCTACTCGTCGGCCTCGTCCAGCTCCGCCAGGAACGCCAGCGCGGCGGCCCAGGTCCGCTCGTCGGCCTCGGCGTCCCAGTCCGGCAGGTCGGCGTCGGTGTACAGGTGCCCGGCGCCCCGGTAGCGGTGCACCTCGACGTCGGCGCCGGCCCGGGTCATCTGCAGGTACCAGGTGTTCAGCCAGTCCTCCGACTCGAACGGGTCGGGCTCGGCCACGTGCAGCTGCACGGCGATGCCGGTGGCGGCGTCCTCCCGCAGGTCGGAGGTGCCGTGCAGGAGCAGCAGCCCGCGGGCCTGCTCGTCCGCCAGGGCCAGGTTCTGCGCCAGCGACCCGCCGAGCGAGAACCCGGCGTACACCAGCCCGCGCTTCGCGGGCAGCAGCGGCGCGACAGCGGTGACGGCGCGCCGCAGCAGCTCGTCGTTGCCGACCTCGTCGCGGTACGCCATGCCCTCCTCCGCGTCGTCGAAGGTGCGGCCCTCGTACAGGTCGGGGGTGTGCACGGTGTGCCCGGCCTCGCGCAGCCGGTCGGCGGCCCGGTGCACGGCGGGGCGCAGGCCGTACGCGGAGTGGAACAGGACGATCTCGGCCACGGGGGCTCCTCGGTGCTGGGTGCTCGACCCTCCATGATCTCCCATCCGGGAACGCGCCGCGGCCCGGCCCACCGCGGGGGTGGGCCGGGCCGTTCGGCGGTGCGGGTCAGTACGAGGTGCTGACGGCCGCGCCGCTGAAGCCCTGCTGGGCGTACAGGCTGATGTAGTTGTAGCCGGCGGGCGGGTTGGTGATGGTCAGCGTCTCGCTGTTGCCGCTGCCGGTCGACTTGGCGTTGTACGAGCCGGTGGTGGCCCAGTTGGTGCCGTTGTAGTACAGGTCGGCGTTGCCGGTGCCGCCGGAGACGGTGACGGTGAGGCTCGGGGTGCCGGCCGGGACGTACAGGTAGAAGTAGGCGTAGTTCTGGACGGTGGCGGCGACGTTCGAGCGGCGGCAGTTCTTGTCGAGCTGCCGGGTGTCGGAGCCGGTGCACTCGGGGGTGCTCGGCACGGTGGGGCCGCAGTTGCCGGTGTTGCAGGCGGTCAGCCAGGCGTTGAAGTCGGCGTCGTAGCGGCCGCCGATGGTGGTCTTCAGGATCGTCCGGGCGCCGGCCCAGTCACCGGTGCGGTACTTGGCGAGCACGGCGTCCATGTCCGAGCGGTGCGACTGGAGCATGTAGCGGACCGCCAGGTAGCCCCAGTTGTAGACCCGGGTCTGGTCGGCGTTGTCGTACGTGGTGTCGAACAGGGTGGACAGCGCGTAGGTGTGCTTCCCGGCTTCCTTGATCGCGTCGGTGTACTCGACGCCCCGGTACCCGTAGGAGACGTACTCGGCGAAGCCCTCGACCCACCAGACGGTCGGGGTGGTCATGCCGGCGTCGAAGTCGCCGTACATGTCGAACCGGCCGTCGAGGTAGTGGGTGTACTCGTGGTTGAGGTTCCAGATCTGGAACGCCGGGCGGGCCCACTCGGCCTCGTAGGCGATGAACCGCGGCTGGTTGCCGATCGTGGCCGGCTTGCCCTCCAGGTACATGCCGCCGTTGTCGGTGGAGATGTCGAAGATGAGGCCGGCGTAGGTCTGGTAGTCGCTGCTGGAGTGGAACACCACCACCTCGATGGTGGAGTTGTTGTCGTCCGCGACCGCGCCCTTGTCCCCGGCCACGCCGTGGAAGTACGCGTCCTGGCCCTTCAGGCTGGTGCACGCGGTGGCCAGCTGGTCCGCCGTCAGCGCCTGCGCGACGATCTTGATGCTGGGGCTGCAGGTGTAGTTCACCGTCAGCACGGCCGCCTTCAGCCGGTTCGCCAGGTCGCAGGTGCCGTAGTAGGCGCAGTTGGCCTTGTCGTAGGCGTCCGTCATCTCGGCCAGGACCGCCCACATCGTCGCGGTCCGCCCGGTGATGCTGCTCTGGTCCAGCAGGCTCTTCATCAGCGGCCGGACCTTGGCCTGCATCGCCGGGTACTGGAGGAACCGGCCCAGCTCACGGCCCGAGTTGGAGACCAGGAAGTCGTTGGTCCCGCCGAGCAGCGCGTTGTTGCGGACGGCGAACGCCTGCAGGGTGTCCAGCACGCTCGGGTCGGCCTGCACGGCGGGCAGGAAGTCGCTGTTCTGGTGGCCGCGCCAGAACACCGTGTACACGTTGTTGACGGCGTTGACCATGTACCAGGACGAGTCGTAGCTGCTGTTGTAGCCGTTCAGCAGCCGCTTGACGACCGGCAGGTAGCGGGCGTTCTCCAGCGAGCTGTCGATCAGCGTGACCGCCTCGCCCAGCGTGGCGCCGTTGGCGTCGGTCACGTCCTGCGAGTGCGGGGCGGCGAAGAACGCGTCCAGCCCGCCCTCGATCGCGTACTTGAGGTTGCTGCCGTACGGGCCGACCACGTCCCGGTTGTACCACTGCACGTAGTACCCGGCGCGCAGGTACAGCACCACCTGACCGGCCGAAGTCGAGTTGTCACCGGGGTAGTTGGCGGAGACGTCGCGCAGCGCGTTGGCCACGCTGACCATCTGCGCCTCGTTGAACGCCAGCTTCGCGTCGTTGCCCTTGAGCAGGAACAGCGAGTTGATGCAGTCCAGGTCGACGGACTTGATCTGGGCGACCAGCGCGCCGCCGGTCTTCCCGGTGAAGTCGGACACGTTGCACGCGGCCGCCGCCGCGAGGGACTTCGCCTGCTGCGGCTCGCCCTGCACGGTCAGCGGCGGCCGCTTGCTGGCGTCCGACCGCACCTCGCGGTCGGCGTCCTTGCGGCGCTCGGCCGCCTCGGTGCTGCGCGGCGCCGACTTCGACGACTTCGACGCCTGCTCGGGCTTGGCCTCGCCGACGGCCTGGGCGTCCCGGCCGAACGCGGCCAGGAATCCGAGAGCCAGGCAGAGGGAGAGCAACAGACTCCACGCTCGCGTGAGGGACGCGAACGGTATCCGGAAGGTTCGCACGTGGGGGCCTCCGGGCCGATATGACGCCGCGTCTGGGGGACACGGCGGAGAGTGGGGGGAGGTCGCCGCGCACCTGCTCGGCGACCCATGACATGTACAATTGCACATGTCACCTCACGCCGGAACCCCTCGGGCCCGGATCAACTGGCCCGCATAACCCCGGAGTTCACACCGGCGGCACTCCGCCCGTCCCGGGCCAGCCGCAGCCCCACCACCGCCAGCGCGGCGAGCGCGAACCCGACGCCGACCCACGGGAGCGCCCCGGCCCCGCGGGCGGTGAGCACCCAGCCCCCGACGACCGTGCCGACGGTGATCCCCAGGTTCGAGAACGAGACGAACAGGCTGTTGCCGAACTCCGGCGCGTCCCGCGTGTCGCGCCCCAGCCAGCTCTGGCACACGATCAGCCCGCCGGAGTGCACGGCCGCCCAGAGCACCACCAGACCGGTCATCGGCGCGGCGTGCTCCCCGAGGACGGACAGCAGGACGTAGACGGCGGCGCACAGCACCGGGAAGAGCAGCACGGTGCGGACGACACCCGCCCGCAGCAGGGCGGCGAAGGCGAAGTTGCCGAAGATCATGACGACGCCGAACGCCATCAGCAGCGCGCTGATCCGGGAGCCGCCCACCCCGGTGACGGTGCCGAGGTACTCGGCGAAGTAGCCGTACACCGAGAAGAGCGCCGCGAACACGAGCACCACCGACGCGATGGCCAGCCAGGCCCGACCGCTCCGCAGCACCCCCAACTGGCTTCCGTAGGACAGCCGTTCACCGGGCGGCAGGGCGGGCAGGAAGCGCAGCACGCCGATCAGGCCGAGCGCGTTGACGGCCGCGCCGAACCAGAACGCGGCCGGCAGCGAGAAGTGGTCCGCCAGGTAGGACGTGAACGGCACACCGAAGGCGAAGCCCGCTGTGACGCCCGCGAACACCCGCGCGGTGGCCCGCATCCCGCCCTCCGGCCGGCCGAGCCGCGCCGCCGCCGCGAGCGCGACCGAGAAGAACACCGGGTGCACCAGCGCGGGGACGATCCGGAAGGCGAGCACCACCGCGAAGTGCGTGCTGAACGCGTAGACGGCGTTCGAGACCGCGAAGACGCCCAGGGCCGCCGCCAGTACGGCCCGCCGGTCCAGCCGGGAGGCCGCGAGGGTCATGAACGGCCCCGACACCGCCACCACCAGGGCGAACGCCCCCACCAGCAGGCCCGCGGCGGAGGCGCTGACGTCCAGCCTGGCGGCGACCTGCGGCAGCACGCCGACGATGCCCATCTCGGTCGTGATGATGCCGAAGACGCCGACTGCCAGCGCCAGAACGGCCAGGGAACTTCTTCTCATGATGGTCTTCCTGGGGGAGCGGGGCGGTTTCATATCCACCTATCGCGGTTTCTAGATATGAAAGGCCGCAGTGAGGACACCGGGGACCGCGAGTGAGCCAGAGGTCAGAGCTCGGCGCCGATGTGGGCCGCGAGCGCCTGGATCGTTCCCTCGTTGCGCCGGTAGTACGTCCACTTGCCGATCCGCTCGGACTCCAGCAGACCCGCGTCCTTCATCGACTGCAGGTAGCTGGAGACCACGGACTGCGAGAGGCCGGAGCGCGCCTGGATGTCACCGACGCAGACCCCGATGTGGAAGCCCAGGCCCTGCTCGCGGTAGGCGCTCTCGTCGAAGTGCTCCGCCGGGTCCTTCAACCACTGCAGGAACTGCAGGCGCGCCGGATTGGCCAACGCCTTGAACAGGACCAAGGGATCCATGGCCCGCCTCCCGACTCGCTCCGCCGATGTCGCATCTACTTTTTGCGATTTTTGGGAGCGTGTCAAACCGCGCGGCTCCGCGCCCTACCCGGCGAGCCGGCCGGCCAGCTCCTCCAGATCCCCGACGAACCACAGCTGCAAGCCCCGGTTGCTCTCCCGCACGAAGTCCCGCAGCGCGTCCGACCGCGCCACCTGCGACCCGACGTCCCCCACCACCGCGAGGCCCATCCGGTACTGGGCGAACTTCTGCACCACCCCGCCCGCGACCCCGCTGCGCAGCCGGAAGAACTCCTCCCCCAACCGCTCCACCGGCAGCGCCACCCAGGACGCCCCCAGGTAGTACGCGTTCCCCAGCAGGTCCACCGCGCCCTGCTCCCCCGCGACCGGCTCCCCCTCCGCCCCGCACACCAGCACCTGGACTCCGCCCAGCTCCTGAACACCCGTCACCGCACGTCTCCCGTCATGTCCTCGATCAACCCGAGCACGTCCCCCACCCGCCGCGGCGGCCCCAGCACCACGAACCGCAACGCGTCCCGCGACTCCTCCCGCACCGCCTGCACCCACAACGGCCGCTCCCCCTCCGCCGACCACGCCCCCGCCGCCGCCAACACCGCCGTCACCAACCGGTCCGCATCCCCGCGCCCCACCCCCTCCACCTGCACCACCGCCGAAACCTCCACCCGCGAAGGCCCCACCGCCACCCCACCCCCGGTGAACGCCTCCACCTCCCCCCGCGCAATCCGGTACTGCTTCCCGATCCGCACCGCCTTGAGCTTCCCGTCCCGCACATAACCCCGAACGGTCTTCACATGCAGCCCCAACAACTCGGCCACATCCTCAACAGAGTAGAACTCCCGCACGCCCCATCCTTCCCCATCATCCCCCATCCCCCACCACAATAACGCCTCTCACCACCCAATAAGGAACCCTCCACCCCACCCCACCCCACCTCACCGCGCCCCACCCGACCGCGCCCCGCCGCACCGCGCCCCACCAGGAACGCACCGCCGAACGCCTGCTCGCCTCCTC
>NZ_JBSGDD010000034.1:0-66044 GCF_053602195.1 Kitasatospora sp. NPDC004531
TAGTTGCCCAGGACGTCGAGTCCGACGCCGAGGTAGCCCCGGTCGACGCCGGGCAGGAACGTCAGGTTCGGATCGTCGTCGGGGAGCTTCTGCGCGTAGCCGAGACTGCCGCCGAACGCGCCCGGGTGGGTGAGCGAGACATCGCCGTTGACCAGGAAGAACGCGATCCCGTCGGCCGGGGTGGCGGGCGTGGTGCTCCCGTACTGCCACTGGTCGAAGGTCACGTCCAGCCCGTTGCCGGCGGGCAGGGCCTGGTCGAACAGGACCGCGCCGTTGCGGTCGTTGCCCGCGTCGGTCACCCGCAGGTAGCCGAACGGCGAGGCGTCCAACGGCGGCACCGGCCCGACCTCGGCCTCCGGGCAGCCGCCGAGCGGACGGCCGTCCGGCCCGAGAGCCGCACTCGGCGCGCCCGTCAGACAGGCGGACCCGACCGCGACGAACCTCGAATCCGCAGTGGCCCCCGTGAAGTCCTCCTCCAACAGCGACGCGGGGCCTGGCGGGTGCGGAAGCCTGGGCCGTCAGGGAGGCGGTCAGGCCCGCGCCGATCAGCCCGAGGGTCGCGACGGCGCCGAAGAAACGGGCTGTGCGGGACCAGTGCCGCAACGGCCCGCGGGAATGTCTCGTCATGGTGGTGACTATGCGCAACCACGCCGCAGGCTTATCGGTTTGTCATATCCGTGGCTCCATCGAACCGCCCGACGGTGCGAACGCACTCCACCGCGCTCACACGCCCGCGGCAGCGGCGAGCTGCTTCTCCAGGTCCGCCGGCGTCCGGTAACAGGGCATCACCTGGGCGATGGAGGCGTTCACCTCCCGGCCCTCGCGGACGGCGCCGACGAACTCGCGGTCCTGGAGTTCGACGCCGCTCACCTCGCCCGAGCCTGCAGGTGTTCGCGCCGCCCCCTGATCCTCAAGGAGAACGCCGCCCGCGTCCTCGGCCGCTGACCGGCCCTTTCGCCACCCGCGGCCGCCGCAGAACCGAACGGGTGAATGTTTCCACACGACTGGTTGAAGCCGAACGCTCACGGCTGGTATTCGACATGGCCGTCACTACGCTCATGACCAATGTGCCGTGCGGCATGTGCCGGAAATCTTCACCCCAAAGGTTGGAAGGTGGCGAAATGACGACAGTCCAGGTCGAGAATTTCGACGTGAAACTTGAGGTATTGGTGGCGGCGGAACTGGACCGGGTCGGAATCGACCGGGTCTCGCTCGCGATCTCCCGGACCCTGGCCTCCGCGCTGGAGCGGATCCGGGGCGGCGAAGAGGTCGCGGACCTGCTGGGCCTGCCGGCCCCCGTCCCGGCGGAGATCTCCGTGCAGGTGGTGCCGGCGGCGGCAACCGCGGCTTCCGCGGACCACGCGCTGCCCGTCCGGGTGACCATCGGCGGCGGGCCGGAGCTGTCGCGCCAGCGCCTGGACGCGGTGGCGGACGCGCTGGCCGACGTGCTGTACGAGTCCGTGCAGTCGCTGGAGGTGCCGGAGGAAGTGGTCCGCGTGCTCGGCGCTCCCGGCCGCGCCATGAAATTCGATCTCCGATTCGGTACGGGGGCCGATCCTTTGACCGGCCCGTCGGGCATGACGCAGCAGTACTGCGAGGCGGGCTATTACAGCTGGAGCAAGGGCTGTAGCAGCTGGCCCTGGTAAAAGCCGCCCGACATCCGACATCTCATGCGCACGAAAAAAGCCGCACATACAAAAGGAGACGCCCGATGCCCACGCTCGATGCGCCCGTCCTCGGCCCGATTCGGGTCGCCGACCGGCGTCGAGGCCGATTTCTGCTCGTCAATGCGGAATCCGGCGCATGGGGAGTGACGAATCGCCCCGGGCTGCTGGAGGTGACGGCGCCGGACTGCGCCCCCTCCGTCGCGGAGTTCCGCGACCGGCTCCTGGGCGAGCGGGCGGCGGCCGCGCAGGAGGAGTCGGATGCGCTCTTCGTCATCTACAAGTTGACGGACGCCTGCAACTTCCGCTGCGTCTACTGCTACGACCGTTCCTTCGCCCGGCCGAAGGAGTCGGCGAAGCGCAACGCGTCCGTGCGGGCGGTGCTCGACGAGGCGCTGGCGACACGTTCGGGCCGCATCCACGTCCTGTGCCACGGCGGTGAGCCGCTCCAGGAGTTCGACGAGATCAGAGCGCTGGTCGAGGAGTACTCGGCGTACGGGCCCGAGCGTGTCCAGTTCACCGTGCAGACCAACGGCAGCCTCCTCACCGAGGAGATCGTCGCCTTCCTCAACTCCCACGGGGTCGGGCTGTCGGTCAGCGTCGACGGGGTCGACCGCGAGGCCAACGCCCTGCGGATCGTGGGCGGCAGGCCGGAGCCGTACGCGCTGCTGCGGCAGCGGATCGACGAGATCGAGGGGCTGTCGGCGGACCGGCTCGGGCTCCTGGTGACCGTCGGCAGCCACAACGTGGCGACCCTGCCCAAGGCGCTGGTGCGCGCCCAGCAGGACGGGTTCCGCAGTCTCTCGCTGTCGTTCATGCAGGAGGTGGGGCCGGGAGCCCGCGGGGCCGGCCCCCAGCAGCTGGTCCGGATGCTGGCCGCGGTGGTGCGGGACATCGTGGCGGGCGAGTTGAACGACCTCGCGGTCTGGACGCTGATCGAGTGGGTGCACCAGGTGACGGCCCGGCAGGCGGAGCTCACCTGCATGACGTCGCCGTGCGGCGCCGGGCGCAGCGTGGTCACGGTCCTGCCCAGCGGCGAGGTGGGTCCGTGCGACTCGATCTTCGACCTGGGGTACTACGCGCCCGATCCGGCGGCGTACTCCGCCCAGTTGGCTTCTCCGCAGACCCGGCTCGGCGCGCTGGTCAGGCGCCCGCGGCATCCGGTCGAACCGTGCCGCTCGTGCGACGTGGGCGCGCACTGCAACGGGACCTGCCCGGGGAGCGCCATCCTCCAGTCCGGTGACCCGCTGGTGCCCGCCGGTGAGGAGTGCGCCTTCCACTACGCCTGGATCATCGAGTTGATGTGGGCCCTGAGCGATCCCGATCTCGGCCCCGGGTTGTTGCGGTACTGCGCCGCGCACACCGAGCGCCGCCAGGCGCTGCGCGCGGAGATGGCCGGTGCTCCCGTCCCGGCGGCCGCCAGGCGGTCGTCATGACGACTGTTTCCTTCCCCCGGTTCCGGGTCACCGAGACTTCGACGGCGCCGCGGCTGAGCCTGGACGGGGCCGACGGCGCCGAGCGGGACCTCCCGTTCGCCCCGGACCTGCTGCACGCCGCGCACCGCCTCGCGCAGGGCCCCGGCGAGGACGCGGGCGGGCGGCCGGACTTCCGCGAGGCCGCGTTCGGCCAGCTGGCCCGGTTCGCCCTGTGCGACGAGGGCAGGCTCAGCCGCTTCCTCGACTACGACTCGCTGCTCGCTCCGGACACCCCGCCGGTCCGGCCGCGCGAGGTGTCGCTGATCGTCACCAAGCTCTGCAACCTCCGCTGCCTGCACTGCTACAACGACTCCGCGCTGCGCGATCCGAACGAACTCGACGAGAGCGAGAAGGTCGCGCTGGTCGACTACCTGGGGCGCTGGGGGGTGACGATCCTCAACCTGACCGGCGGCGAGCCGACGATCGACCCGGTCTTCCCGACGATCCTCGACCTCGCGCGCAGGTACGGCATGGGCGTGAAGATCTCGACCAACGCCTGGCACGTCTCCGACGCCCTCGCCGAGGCGATCCGCAACGGCACGGTGCTCCAGCTGTCCGTCAGCCTCGACGGTGTGGACGCCGGCACCCACGACCACCTCCGCCAGCGCCGGGGCAGCTTCGAGCGGGTCGTCAAGTCCCTGCGGATGCTCAGGGACTGCCGCCCGAAGACCCTGGTGCTCAACGTGGGCATCCACCGCGGCTCCCTCGCCCAGATGGACGACCTGGCGCGGCTGGCGGCGGAACTGGGCGTCGACGTGCTGGCGTACAAGCCGGTGACGTTCAGCGGCCGGCCCGGTGCGGACGCCCCCTTCGTCCTCGGACACGCGGAGCTGGCCGAGTTCGCGAGCGCCCGGGACCGGCTGCGCGTCGAGTACGCGGGCAGGCTGGTCATCGACGGCAAGCTCACCGGGGACGAGGTGCAGCCCGAGCTCCAGGAGGACCTGCACTGCCAGGCGGCGCAGACCGCCATGGTCATCAAGGCGGACGGGACGATGCTGCCGTGCGACACGCTGTCGGGTGTGCCGGCGGCGCCGAACTTCCGTCGGACGGCCCCGATGACGGCGTGGCTGCGCGACCCGGTGTTCAGCTGGTTCCGGACGCTCCGCGACAGCAGTTCCGGCGGTGGCTGCGGCACGTCCGGCTGCCCCGGCACGGCGGCGAGCAAGCAGCTGGCCGCCGAGGGCGGCCGCGTCGCCTTCGTCCCGCTGCGCAGCCTGGGCACGCGGTAGCCGCGGGATGCTGCTCGGAGGCGATGCGCAGCACACCAGGATCCTGGCGGCGGCCCGCGCGACGGCCGCCCGCCTGGGCCTGCCCGGGGTGGACGCCGTCGTGTCGGCGTACCTGGACTGTCTGGGCGTGCCGGGGGTCGGCGGCGCCGCGGTCGTCAGTGCCGTCAGCGGCAGCGCCGTCCCCGCCGAGATCTCCTTCACCGGCCGCCCCGGGCGGCGGCCGGCGCTGCGTCTGCTGTCCGAGCCGCTGGAGCCCGGCGGCGGGGCGGTCGGGCGCTGCCATCTCGGGGCCCGGTCGCTGGCGCGCCTGCTGGCGCGGTTCGGCTGCTACCGGGAGCCGGAGCGGGCGGCGCAGGCGGTGGCCGGGGCGTTTCCGCCCGGCGGGGAGCTGACCCGGCTGCGGTGGAACGCCGCGGTGTGGCTCGCCCTGCGCACGGACGGCGAGCGGGTCGGTGTCCGGGCGTACGTCAATCTGCACAACCGGCCGGCCGGGGATCGTTACGGCCGGGCGATCGGCATCCTCGACGACCTCGGCCTTCCGGCGGACGCCGCGGCCGTCCGGGAGCTCGCCGACCTGATGGGGCTGTGGGCGACGCCCATCGGGCTGTCCCTGGACTTCGCGGAGGGAGCGGTCCGTACCGCGCGGCTGCACTTCAACGTGCGGTCGGTGGCGTCCCGCAGGCTCGCGCTGCTGCTGGACCGCACGGACCGGTCGTCGCACACCGCGGACGTGGTCGGGTTCCTCCGCGGGTTCGGGCTCGAACCGGGCGGTCCGGCGGAGCCGTTGCTGCTCTCCGTCGGCCTGGACGGGGGCGCGGTGGGGTCGGTGAAGTGCGATGTGTCGGTGCACGGCCACGGGCGGTTCACCACCCCGGACCTGGACGCCCTGGAGCGCCGCTTCGGGGCCGTCCCGGGGCGGCGGGAGACCGCGGACCTGTTCGCCGATCCGGGTCTGCTGCGCTATGTCGGCCTGACGGTGGACGCCCGGCACGGGCCGTACCTCAACGTCTACTACAGCGCGCCGGTGCTGCCGGTTCCGCAGGCGCGTCCTCGGCGGTCCGCCGCGAGCCGTGGTCCCGGGGCCGAGGTGCTGCCGGCCGAGGCCCGTTCGACGGCGGGGGTCTGCGAAGGCCGGAGCCACGTCGGGGCGGAGCTGCTGGTGGCGGCCCTGTCCGGGAAGGCGTCCGCCTCCGCCCGGTCCTCGGCCGTCGTGCCGGTCCGGGGCGGGGGCCTGGCGTGGGCGGGCGGGCAGTGGTCCGGGCGCGCCGATCCGACGGCCACCCTCAGCGCGGTCGGCGGCCTCGCGGCGGTGCCGTCGGTGGAGGCGGATCGGGGCGCGACCCGGGACTTCCTCCGGTCCTGGCTCTTCGACTCCGACCTGCCGGCCTGCGCGGCCGGCTGCCAGTCGGTGCTGCCGCTGTACCTGGCGTCGCGGGCGGCGGTCCTGCGGCAGTGGGACGGCCCGGCGGCGGCGCGGCGTCTGCGCTCCGCGGTCCTCGACCGGCGCCGGGACGACGGCATGTGGGGGGCGGCGGGCCCGGAGGCGCTGGAGACCGGGCTCGCCGTCCTCGCCCTGGGCGCACTGGGCGGAGCCGCCGCGGGGCCCGCCGACGCCCGCCGGGTCGCCCGTGCGCTGGCGGAGATGCGCTACCCGGACGGCGCCTGGTGCTGGGCCCCGCTGGTCTGCGACGGCCACCGCACCTGGTTCGGCCACCGTGCGGCCACCACCGCCGTGGTGCTACGCGCCCTGGACCGCCTCCGTCCGGGCCGGCGCGGAGAGGCCTGAGTCGCACTCGTCGGTCAGGCGCAGCTCGAAGATCTGGCTGCGCGGCACGGACACGCTGCCGATCCTCTTCCACGACCGGTCGAAGACGAGGACGCCGCCGTTGCCGGGGTCGCCGTCGGTGTGCCGGTTCGGTCCGCGCCGCTCGGAGGCGCCGACCAGCCGGACGTCGTGCCCGACGGCCAGGCCGCGCAGGAAGTGGCGGGAGCGGTGGGCGACCGTGCCGTTCACCACGACCTCGCCGGCGTCGCTGCGCAGGTACACCTCCTCCTCCGTGCCGCCGGACCGGTACCGGCAGTAGTTGTGGCAGCTGGTGCCGCCCAGCCGGCGGATCGAGCGGACGGTGAACTCCCGGTCCACTGTGTAGAGTTCGCTGTCCCGACCGGTGCGCCGGCCGTCGTTGTGGGCGACCAGGTGGAGTGAATCGCCGGTGCCGAACACGGAGTTGAAGTGCGCGTAGTTCAGCGAGGCCCGACCGTCGCGCAGCGGCCCGGCGGGCAGCGCCCGGGCGGCGGTCCGGCACCAGAGGCGGGGCGTTCGCAGCCCGGTCGTCGGGTAGGCGAGCAGCCGGTTGTGGTGGGTGTCGGTCACCAGGAGGTCTCCTGCCACCACGTCGATCTGGTGGACGCCGAAGTCCAGGCCCCACAGTGCGGTGCGGACGCCGGGGTGGTCGAGGCCGAACCGGACGATGCGGCCGTGGCGGCCGGTCCGCTCGAAGGCGTACCAGGTGTCCGCGTCCCGGGTCAGTCCGTAGTACCAACTGCCGTCCAGGAGGCGCTCGGCGCGGCCGTCGCGCACCAGCAGGAGACCGGCCGCGCTGGTGCCGATGAGGAAGCCGTCGGGGACTTCGCCGCTGAGCCGGACGTCCTGGGCGGGCGGCCGGGCCGCGAGACCGCGCAGCGGCCAGCGGTCGCGCACGCAGCCGACGTGCTCCGCCATCGACCGTAGCCAGCGCATGGAACGCACCGATCCTCTCATCGTCCTGGTCCGCTGCGGAGCAGCGCGGTCAGGGCCATCG
The DNA here is from genome assembly GCF_053602195.1 of Kitasatospora sp. NPDC004531. Taxonomy (NCBI): domain Bacteria; kingdom Bacillati; phylum Actinomycetota; class Actinomycetes; order Kitasatosporales; family Streptomycetaceae; genus Kitasatospora; species Kitasatospora sp. NPDC004531. The sequence goes on from NZ_JBSGDD010000034.1 coordinate 7,170, forward strand.
CCGTACTGAAGATCCGACGGGTCTCCGCGTACACCGGGCCGGCGGCGGCCGCCAGTTCGGGCCGCCAGGGTTCGGCGCAGCCGGCGGCGACGACGCGCAGCGCGGGGGTGCTCTGCCAGCTTCCGTCCGCGCGCTGGGTCCGCAGCAGGCGGGCGGCGAACCGGGGGCGGGAGTCCAGGCCGAGGAGGGCGGCCACGGAGCAGCCGAGCGCGGTCTCCAGGGGATCGGACGTCCGCAGGTGGGCGGCGACGCGCTCGCGCGCGGCCGGGGGCAGCCGGGTGAGCAGGTCGAGGTCGGCGAGGCAGAGCAGGGTGACGTAGGCGCCGTACACCGTCGTGCGCCACCAGAACGCCGGCCAGGGCGGGTTCAGCTCCAGTCCGGCCGTCATGGTCGCCAGGCCGGCGGCGACGGAGCTGTCCGCGGGGCCGCGGACGGCGGCCAGGGCCCGCACGGCCGCGGGATGGACGTCGTGGTGGACGCGCCCCCAGGAGTGGCCGGGCGGGGCGTCTCGGTAGGTGAGGAATTCGCCGGTCGGGGACTGGAATCCGGTGAGTGCGGCGAGTGTCGCCGGGGCCACGCCGCCGCCGTGGGCGTGCAGGAACAGCACCGCGTGCGCGGTCGAGTCGCAGTCCGGGTCGAGGGCCTCGTTCCAGGCCCAGCCGCCGGGGAGTTCGACGCTGCGCAGGTAGTCGGCGCACCGTTCCAGGGCGCCGGGGAGGTCGGCCGGCGGGTCGACGAGCCCCGGTGGCACGGATCCGAGCGCCAGGCCGACGACCGCGCTCAGCCACGCCCCGGACGCCCCGGCCGACACGGCGAGGTCCCACCAGCCGCCTCCGCCGCACTGCGCGTCGAGCAGGTACCGGGCCGCCCGGCGGACCGCTGCCGACCAGGACGGCGCGTTGCCGGCGAAGCGCACGGGGCCGACGGCAGGGCGGGGAGGCGCGGGCCTGGCCTCGACGGTGACCGAGGTCCGGGCGTCGGTGGTGACGGACAGGCGGAGGGCGTCCGGCGGCCCCTCCAGGAGGTCCTCGCACAGCCGGAGGCCGACCGGGTGGAGCCGGAGGGCGTGCAGCAGGCGGTCGAGGGCGCCGAAGTCGGCCGGATCGCCCGTCGGGGGGCACTCGACGGCGGCGGTGAGCACGAACGGGCCGCCGGCCGCGGACGGGAGCTCGACCTCGTACGACACCCGGCGGAAGCGGGAGACGAAGTCGTCGAGCCGGTCCGCGGCCCAGCGGGTGCCGGTGTGCGCCGTCAGATCTTGGAGCGAGGCGCCGGCGAGGTGGAGCGCGGCCCGGTGGGCTCGGCCGGAGCCGAAGCGGACGGACATGCCCAGGAGTCGGCGGGAGTCGGCGGGCGCCGCCAGCAGGCGCGACAGGGCTTCGGTGTCCCGGTGTCCGCACCGGCGGGCGACCTGCTCGGCGAGGCGGTGCCCGGCCGGGGTGTCCCAGCGGGCGTGGCGGGTCGTCAGGCGCAGCGAGGCCCGTGCGTGCGCGGTGAAGCCGACTGCGACGGAGACCAGGGGCGCGGCGGAACCCGGCGCTTCGGCGGGGAGCAGCCGTTCGAGGACCGAGTCGTAGCACGACCACGGCGTGGCGAGGCCGCAGATCCGGTCGAGACGGCGGGTGAGCCCGGCCAGCGCGGAGGCCGCCGAGGCGTCGGCGGTCCGGTGGCGGCCGGCGAGTTCCACCTGTGGGGCGACGAGGCCGAGCGTCCCGGCCCGGTCGAGGGTGCTGAACGAGAGGCGCGGAGCCGAGAACGCACGGCTCCGCGCTCTGCTGGGCGGTGCCCCGGTGGGGACCTCACGGGTCAGCGCCTCGCGGCACGCCAGGAGCTGGAGTCCGACCGGGCCGGAATCCAGTCTGCGGAGGTACTCCGCAAGGGGGTCGTCGAGCGTCGGACCGGCCGCGTGGCCGCGGTGGGACCCGGTCATCGACGCGGCTACTTCTTGCGGCTCTCGACGGCGTGCACGTGCAGCCGAACAGGGGTGTCCGAGGGCAGGCCGAGGGTCTGGGCGAGGGTGTGCCGCTGGTCCGTGTATCCCTCGTCCCGCAGCAGCGCCTCACCGATCTGCTTGGTGATGAGGCCGACATTCTCTTTGATGATCGGGTGCGACTCGTCAAGCACGACTTGAATTGTCAGCTTGAATTCCTTTTCCTTGCCAGTCATCGGGATCTCCAAACGGAAGTGGAAAGCGCGGTGGCTCGACGATTGCACCGCGACGCCCCGGCCGTCAACCGATGGATTGCCGGATCGGCCCGGCTGAACCCGAATGGCTCACCCTGCGCCGCCGCGCCCGGGCGCAGGTGGGCCGGGGTGTCGCACCCGGTTCGATTCGTCGGCGCACGAATGGCACTGCCCCGGTCGCCCGTTCTCCGTGTTGCAGCTCCCTGGGCCGGAGGATGTACTCGTGCCCGGGTGCCCACAACGGGCCCAGGAGAGGATTCCAGCAATGACCGAGAAATCGACCGGTTCGGGCCGGTGGAAGTGTATCGACGACGTTTCGGACGATATCCGCGCCGAGCCGTGGAGCATGTACTGGCGCGAATGGAAGAGCGAGAGCGAGGAGTTCGGCCGTTTCCTGCGCGAGCCCGTCAAGGTGCTGGCGGACGAGGTCCCGGGCGTCGAGCGGGACTGGACCGTGACGTCGACGATCGCCAACCACCACGTGGGGATCGGGGCCAGCCCGATCTGCATCGTCGCCGTGTCCGTGCCGGAGGAGCGCCGGGTCTACCTGTGGATGTACAAGCACGCGCCGCAGTGACAGCCCCGGGGGGCGCCGGGTTCACAGCCGCAGCAGGTGGATGAAGAACGTGCCCGCGCGGTCCTCGATCAGGTGGACGGGCACGCAGCCGGCCTCCTCGTACACCGCCACCCAGCCCGCCCGGTCGCCCGGGGGGACGCCCTGGCCGGAGATCACCTGGACGACGTCGTGCAGGGCGTGCATCCGCGGCCAGGGCGGTTCGCGGCGGCCGACCTGGCCGTAGTAGTCCGCGACGAGCAGCGCGCGGCCCGGGAACAGCTCCCGCAGGGCGCGGAGCCAGGCCACCGCGGCCGCCTTGCCGTCCGCGAAGAACTCGTTCAGCAGGCTGGTCGCGGAGATCGCCCCGATCCGCTCCCGGAGCTCGGCCGGGAGCGTCCGCGCCAGCCGGGTGCAGTCGCCGTGGAGCACCGTCACCCGGGCGGCCAGGCCCGCTTCGGTGAGGCTGCGGCGGGCCCGTTCGCACATGGCGGCGTTGGCGTCGAGGCCCCAGCCGGTGAAGTCCGGGCTGCGTTCGGCGAGGTCCCGCAGCAGGGTGCCCGTCCCGCAGCCGAGGTCGAGCAGCCGGTCGAGGCCGAGCCGGTCGGCGAACTCGGCCAACAGCCCCAGGGCCGGGGAGCGGTCGAGCGCGGCGAACGCGGCGGCGTGCCGGGCCCGGTCGACGGCGTCCGGGGCCGGCCGCGGGTCGCGCAGAAGGGCGCGCAGCTGCCGGGCGTTCGGGCCGTAGGCGCCGATGTACTGGTCGAGCAGGCCGCGGGCCTGCGCGTCGTACCGCGCCGTGGCCCGGTAGCCGTCCGGGGTGTGTTCCAGCAGGTCGGTGCGGGCGGCGGTGTAGTCGAGCAGCGTGCGCAGCCAGGCCGGGTCGAGCCCCGTCCGGCCGGCCACCTGCTCGGCGGGCCCGGGGTGCTCCAGCGCGGCGAGCACGCCCTCCTCGTGCAGCGCGGCCACCGCGTGGGCCAGGTGGAAGCCCTCGACCAGGTCGAGGGCCGACAGTCGCTCAGCCATGGACGCCCGCCTCGACCGGGCGGCCGGCGGGAACGAGGAGGCCGGCGTCGGCGAGCCGCCGCAGGTGGTCCTCGTCCGGCTCCCAGCCGCCGGTGAGCTCGCCGATGGCGGCGCGGACCGTCTGCTGCGTGCTCGGGGTCCGGAACAGGCTGAGGACGGCGTGGGTGGCCGGGTCGATCGCGTAGTCGCGGCAGCCGGATCCGGCGGCGAGCAGGACGCGGCAGCCGAGCTCGCCGGCCTCCCGCTCGGTGAGCGGCGGGGCGTCGGCCGGCAGGGCGCGGATGCGGTCGAGCAGCGCCGCGCAGTCGTGGATGCCGTCGAGCAGGACGGCGCCCGGCGCCAGCGCGTACCTCGGTCCGCCGTCCTCGGCGCGGGCGGCCGGCGGTCCGGGCAGCGGCCGGGCGGCCCGCAGGCCGCGCGCGTAGCGGACGAGCGAGTGCGCGTGGTGCCGCTCGCCGAGCGCGTGGTCGACGAAGGCGCGGACGAATCCGGTGTCCACCGGGCCGTCCCACCCGGTCTCCTCCCGCCACCCGCGGGCCCGGGCGGCGAACACGCTCAGCCGCCCGTCGAAGTGCCGCAGCAGGTAGCGGGCGACGGTGTGCCCGAGCTCGGTGAGGGCCTGGTGCAGGTCGACGGCGAAGACGTGGTGGCCGCGCGGCATCGCGCCCGGGTAGTAGTGGTAGGTGGGGAAGAGGTCCGGGTGTTCGCGGACCCGGGTCTCGTCCTGCGGGTCGAGCAGCCAGCCGTTGAACTCGGTGCGGTAGCCGTCGTACCGCAGGGTGTCGCCGCGCGCCGCGTACTGGGCGGTGCCCGGTTCGGGCAGCAGGACGTGCAGTTGGGTGGTGCAGGCCCGGCGGGGGCGGCGCAGGCAGTCGCCGAGGAGGTCGAGGGTGGCGTCCTGGTCGGCGGGTTCCTCCTCGGGGTGGCCGGTGATGAAGGAGACGGTGGCGGCGATGCCGAGGCGTTCGGTGCGGTCGAGCGCCGCGTCGAGGAGGCCGAGGTCGAGCCGCTTCTTGATGACGTGCTGCAGGCGCGGCGAGCCGGTCTCGATGCCGAAGTAGAGAGAAACGCAGCCGGCTTCGGCCATCCGCTCCAGCAGTTCGGCGTCCACGCAGTCCACCCGGGCGGAGACCCGCCAGGTGTAGCCGCGGCCGCGCACGGCGTCGCAGAAGTCCACGACCTTGCGGCGGTTGACCGTGAAGAGGTCGTGCTCCAGCTTGAAGTCCCTTGCACCGTAACGGTCGTGGAGCCGGTCGAGGTCGGTGACCAGTCGGCCGGGCGTCTTCAGCCGGTAGGAGCGCTGGAAGAAGGTGGCGGTCGAGCAGAAGGTGCAGCTGAACGGGCAGCCCCGGCCGGCTTCCACCCTCAGGTAGTCGAGCGGGAGTTCGTCGACCGGGTACAGGTCGTAGGCGGGCTCGGGGAGGGTGTCGAGGTCGGAGACCAGCGGGCGGCCCTCGGTGGAGCGCAGCTCGGCGGCGAACGGCGCGGTCCGCCAGGAGATGCCGGGGACGTGCTCGAAGCCGCGCCGCGGCAGGCTCTCCAGGACGGCCGGGAGGGTCTCCTCGGCCTCGTGGCGCACGACGACGTCGAAGCAGGGGAAGCGTTCCAGGATCTGCCGGTGCAGCATGGTCGCGTGCGGCCCGCCCAGCAGGACGGGCAGCTCGGGCGCAGTGCGTTTGAGCTGTTCGGCGACCCGCAGCGCGAAGATGAAGCTGCAGCCGAGCGTGGTGAAGCCGATCGCGTCCGGCCGGTCGGCGAGCAGGGCGTCGGCGGCGCGCCGGTACAGGGTGGCGTCGTAGTCGAGTCGGCCGGTGCGGACGAGGCGTTTGGGGTCGTACACGGTGACGTCGTGGCCGGCCCGGCGGGCGACCGCGGCGAGCGAGATCAGCCCGAGGTGGGGGTGGACGTCGAGGGCTCCGAGGTCGTGGTGGCCGGGCAGGACCATGTTGTCGGCGAGGGTCAGCCGCACCGGTGCTCTCCGATCGGGGACGGGGCCGCACCGCCGAGGGTCAGCAGGTGCAGGTCGGTGAATTCCTGGAGTGCGACGGCCAGTTGGTCGGCGTCGCAGGGTTCGCCGGTGGCGGCGGTCAGTCGGCGGGCGAGGCCGCCGACGGTGGTGCGGCCGTCGACCAGCGCGAGCAGGTGCGCGGCGAGCGGCGTGACCTCGGTGACGCGGACCTGCCGGGTGGGTTCGTCGCGCCAGTACAGCAGGGTGGGGCGGTCCGGGCGCGGCGGGCGTCCGGTGGCGAGGCCGCCGGATTCGATCAACTCGGCCAGCGCGCGGGGGTGGTGGCGCGCCGTGCGGATCGCCTGCGCGCCGGTCCGCCGCGGGACGGCGCCGCGGTGCGGCGCGGAGGGGGCGGCGGCGGGCCCGCCCTCGGCGTGACGGAGGCGTTCGACGGTGAGTTCGTGGCCCAGGGCGTCCCGGATCACCGCGTGCACCGGGTCGTCGTCGACGAGCCACCCGTCCAGGAAGTCGGCGAAGGCGGTCAGCCGGCCGCGCAGGTCCGGGCCGGCGGTTCGGGACAGCCGGGCGAAGTGGGGCGCGTAGGCGGCGAAGGCCTCGATTTCGAGGTCGGCCTCGGCGAGCGCCCGCAGGGTGAGGGGGAGGATCCGGCGCAGCGGGTTCTGGCGCACCATGGTGACGAAGCCGGCGAAGCGGCGCAGCGCGGCCAGGTCGATGGCGTCGATGACCGCCGCGTCCTGTTCCGTCCCGCCGCCGCCGTTCCGGGCCGTCCAGCTGTCGATGAGGCCGGGGTCGGCGAGGCCTGCGGCGATGTGGGCGTGGACCCGGGGGCCGGTGAGCGGGCCGGTGCGCTCGCTCATGTGCCCACCAGGTCGCGCACGCGTCGCAACTGCTGTTGCAGCGGGCCGAGTTCGGGGAGGTGCGGGGCCCAGTTGTACTCGAAGGTCACCGCCCGGGGCCGGGACCGGCGCAGGGCCTGGGCCAGCAGGTCGAAGACGGGTTCGGGGGCGGGCTGCGCGTGGTCGTCCCAGGCCGTCCCGGACTGGGACTTCAGGCCGGAGAGGTGCACCTCCACCACCCGCTCCAGCGGGAGCCGTTCCAGTTCGCGGGAGGCGTCGAAGCCGAGGTTGATCGCCGAGATCAGGAAGTGCGTGAGGTCGAGCAGCAGGTCCAGCCGGTCGTTGCGGTCGCACAGCCGTGCGGTGAACTCGACCAGTGACATGGTGCTGCCCGGCACCGGGAAGTACTGGGGCGGGTTCTCCAGGATGATCGGCACGGGGTAGCGGTCCTGGAGCGGCTTCAGGTTGTCGAGGACCTGCTCCAGGCTCTGCTCGCTCAACTGCGGGCAGACCGTGTAGGTCAGGGACGTGGGGTCGGCGGCCGCCCCGCGGCCTGCGGCGTCCGGCTCCGTGGCCTCGGCCCTGATGTAGGCGAGGTGTTCGCCGATCCAGGGGGTGCGGGTGCGCTGCCGCCAGTGCTCGACGGCGGCCAGGGTGCTCTCCTCCGGCGGGACGAAGCCGCCGACCGACATGCTCGCGCAGTGCAGGACGAGCGGGATGTGCTGCTGGATGTCGGCGGTGGCGGGGGCGTGCCGCAACTGCTCGAACGGGATCTCCACGTAGTCGAGGGCGCCGGGCAGCCGCTCGACGAGCTCCGAGACGTACGGGCTGTGGGCCATCCCGACGGCGGTTTCGGTGCGGCCCGGGTCGAAGTACTCCACTCGTCTCCTCAGCTCTCCTGCTGTCGGCCGGCGGCCTCCCCGGACACCCGCCGGGGAGGCCGTCGGCATCACGGTCAGTCCCAGAGGTAGCCGTCCTCGGCACGGATGTTGCCGCCGAGGATGTCGATGCTGGCGTTGTGCGCGGTCATCTTGAGATTGCCGTTGCGCAGGCAGGCCGCGATGGCCTCCTTCTTCTCGTCGGTGAGCTCGAAGCCGAGCTCGACCTTCGGAGAGCGGAGTTCGATGCGGTGTTCCGCCGCGACTCCCCGCACCGTCGGACCGCGCGCCGAGGACGGCTCGCCGCCGTTCTTCTGACTCATACAGATCACCCCTTTCGGGTAGGAACCTCACTGGATGACCCATATGCCCGCAAATCCGGACGTATTGTCAAGGACCGGGCACAGATGGCGAGTTAGCGTCGCTCGGATGGGCCGACGGCGGCGGGCCGGGCGGATCAGGGCAGTCGGACCAGCGCGCGCAGCGGCCCGCCGACCCGCCCGCCCGCGGCGGGGCCGCGGCCGGGCTCGTGGACCAGCACGCGCACCTCGCCCGCGGGGACGAGCGTCGCGCGCAGCCGCCAGTCGATCTCCTGGTCTCCGGCCAGGGTCAGGTCCCAGCGGCGGAGGATCGCCGCCAGGGTGCCGGTCAGCGCCTCCATGGCCGGCCTGCGGCCCAGGCAGGAGCGGGCCCCGGCGCCGAACGGCAGGTACTCGAAGGCCGAGGGGCGCGCCGATCGCCAGCGGCCGGGGTCGAAGCCCGCGGCCCGGGCCTCGCCCGCGAAGGCCCGGTGGGAGGCGAACGGGGAGATCAGCAGCTCGCACCGCCGCGGCAGCGGGCGTCCGCCGAGGACGGTGGCCCGGGTGGTCACCCGCACCATGACGGCGTTCGGCGGCAGCACGCGAAGGCTCTCCCGCACGACCGCGTCCAGCAGGCCCGGGGCATCCCCCGCCGAGCGCAGCCGCGTGCACAACTGCGCTCGTGCGGCGGGCAGTTGGGTCAGCAGCAGCACGGTCCAGACCAGTGTCGCGGCGAGCGGCTCGCTGCCGGCGAGGAAGAGCGCGCTGCCGTGGGCGGCGAGTTCGTCCTCCGGCAGCGGGCGCCCGGCCTGGTCGCGGACGCGGCTCAACCGGGCCAGCAGGCCGTCGTCGTCGCCCGAGGTGCGGTGGTGGTGGATCCGCGCCCGGAGGCCCTGGTGCAACTCTTCGCCGGCGGCGCCGAGTTCGGTGTACAGCCGGGCCCGGAGTCCGCCGTCCGACGCGCCGGTTGCCGCGTACTGGCGGCGCAGGGCGAACACCCGGTGGCAGGCGTCGCCGAGGACGGGGGCCGCTCCCCCGGCGCCGAACAGCAGGCGGGCGACGATCGCCCGGGCCAGCCGGTTCATCTCCGCCACCAGGCCGATGGCCTCGCCCGGCCGCCAACTCCCGGCCACGGCCTCGGCTTCGGGGCAGCGCCCGGCCGACCGGAGGGAGAACAGCGGTCCGAACGCCCGGCGGCGGTGGCGGTGGACGGCGCCGCTCATGCTGAACACCCCCGAGCTCAGCGCGCCGATCACCGGCGGCAGTCCGTCCCGCTCGGCCATGGTGGCCGGCGGGCCGAACGTCGAGGAGTCCAGCAGGACTTGGCGCACGACATCGGCGCCGAAGGCCGCGACGCACCCCGCGGTGCCGAGGTTCCGGGAGAACACCGGCACCCCGTCCGTCAGCACCGCCGGATCGCCCTGCGACTGCCGGGCCGCCAGCAGCGTCGCCAGCGGATCGGCGAGCAGCGCCCCGAACTGGCCCGCGCCGACGGGTCGGCCGCTGTGGTGGGAGAGCACGCGCCCAGCTTGGCAGCCGCCGGTGGCGCACGCTGCGGCAACGCGCCGTGGGCGGCCGCCACGACCCCGGGTCGCGAACTCGCGCAGCGGTGACGGCCGGCGGTCGGGCCTGGCATATCCTCTGGCACAGGCAAGCAGTAGGGCGATCGGGCGGTGATCCAGTGGCGGCAGTCGACCATCGGCGTGCCCGGACGGCCGTCGTCGGCGGCCCGGGCGGCGCGGTGAGGTGCCGGTGAAGCGCGGGGGTGTGGCGCGGATGCCGGTGGTGCGGGTCTGGGTCGTCCGCGAGCGCCGGAGGCTGGTGCGGGCCTCCTTCCGGCCGTCGCTCGCGGCCGAGCGGCGGGACGTGCCGCTGCCGACGGACGCCGAACTGCTGGAGTTCCTCAGCAGTTTGGCGGCCGGCCGGACCAGGGAGGCCGTGCATATGGTCGGGACGCCGCAGGGCCTGGCCTTCTGCCGCAGGGGCACCGAGGGCTCGGTGCCGGTGTCGGGCTCGGTGGCGGCCTACGCGGAGACCTTCCACGCGATGGTGCGCAGGGCGAACCGGAAGCTCGCCAAGGCGGCCGCCCCGGCGGACGCCGAGGCGGTGCGGGCCCGGGCCATGCGGATCGGCAACGACCGCAACGCCGCGATCGGGCGCGAACCGGTCCGGCCGCCGCTGCCGGGGACGTCCAGCGTCGACGCGGTCTCCGGCGGCCTCCCCGGCCAGGGGCGCCGGTCCGGCTGAACGCGCGGCGCGTCGGCCGGCGCTCAGGCCTCGGCGGCGGCCGCCTCGGCCCTGCGGGTCGCCGCGCGGGACATGGCCCCGAGGACGCCGCGCAGGTCGGTGCGGAGGCTCTCGTCGGTGACCCGGCCGTCCTTGATCCGGGTGCCGGCGGAGGGGATGGACATCGATTCGGGCAGGACGTCGGCGTCCATCATGCGCAGGGTCTCGGTGGTCCAGGCCCGGGCCCGGGCGCCGCCGCGGGGGGACGGGGAGGCGGTGACGACGGCGACGGGCTTGCCGACCAGTTGGCCGCCGCCGACGATCCATTCGAGGGCGTTCTTGAGGACGCCCGACATGCCGGCGGCGTACTCGGGGGGTGGTGATCAGCACCGCGTCCGCGGCGGCGAGTCGGGCGCGGAAGGCGAGGACGGGGGCGGGCGGCCCGGCCAGCTCGACCTCGTGTTCGAAGTAGGGCAGCGCCGCCAGGTCCTCGATCAGGGTCATCGAGCAGCCGGGCTCGCAGAGTTCGGCGGCGGCGCGGGCGACCGCGCGGTTGAGGGAGCCCGGGCGCAGGCTCCCGACGATCGCGACGAACCTCATGACGAACCCCCGACTCCGGTGCGGACGACGCCCATGGTGACGCGTGACGGGGTCCGCCGCAGCGGAGCGGTTCAGGTGGCCAGGAACCGCTCGTGGAACACCTGGCAGCCCGGGGCGGCCCGCCGGACCGCGTCGACCATCGGCGGGGGGCCGCAGACGTACAGGTCGGGGGCGGGTCCGGTGTGCTCGGACAGCGCCGCCGCGAGCAGGTCGGCGGGGGTGCCGACCGGGCCGGTCCAGCCGGCGTCCGGCTCGCGCACGCAGCACTCGTGGGCGAAGCCGGGGAGTTCGGCGGCGACCGCCTTGAGCTCCTCGGCCCCGAACAGCTCCGCGGGCGTGTTGGCCCCGAGGAACAGCCGGACCGGCTGCGGGTCCTGCCACTCCGCCATCTGCCGGGCCATCGCCAGCAGCGGGGCCAGGCCGGTGCCGCCGCCCAGCAGCCAGCGCGGGCGCAGGCCGGTCTCGTGCAGGCCGAACGCGCCCTGCGGTCCGTGCACGGTGAGCGGGTCGCCGGGCCGGGCGTGTGCGGCGAGCGGGCCGGAGAACGCGCCGTCGGGCCGCAGCCGGAGGTAGAACTCCATCCGCCCTTCCCAGTTGCCGGTGTTGGCGAGCGAGTAGGCGCGGCGGACGCCGCTGCCCGGCCATTCGAGTTCGACGAACTGCCCGGCGTCGAACTGGCAGTCGGGGCTGTCGGTGAGGGCGACGACGAGGTGCAGGATGCCGTCGGCGACGGCGGTGAGCGAGACCACCTCCCCGGCGCGCTGCGGCACCCCGCCGTACAGGATCCGCGACTGCGGGTACGGCAGCGCGGCGGCCAGCGGCCCGCAGGGCACGGTGCGGCACAGCAGCACGCCGCCGTCCGCCGCTTCGTCCGGGCCCAGCGCCTGCGGGCTGTGCAGCCCGAGCTCGTAGCGGCCGGAGGTGACGGTGGCGTGGCACGACCCGCAGGTGCCCTGCCGGCAGGAGGCGGGCAGCGCGGCCCCGGCCTCCGCGGCGGCCTCCAGGACGGTGCTGCCGGGCGGGCAGCACACCTCCAGCCGCTTGCCGTCGGTGGTGGTCAGCACCACCTGGTGGCCGCTCACCGCCCGGCCGCTTCGAGGGCGGCGGCGAGGTCGGCGGCCGGGTCGCCGATCACCCGCAGGTCGAAGCGCCGCACCAGCGCGTCGACCAGGTCGGGGGTGAGGAAGGCGGGCAGCGTCGGCCCGAGGTGGATGTCGCGGATGCCGAGCGCGAGCAGCGCCAGCAGCACGGCGACGGCCTTCTGCTCCGTCCAGGACAGCACCAGCGTCAGCGGCAGGTCGTTGACCTCGCACTCGAACGCCTCGGCCAGGGCGGCGGCGATCCGGATCGCGGAGTGGGTGTCGTTGCACTGGCCGAGGTCGAGCAGCCGCGGGATGCCGTCGATGTCGCCGAACCGGTGCCCGTTGAAGCGGTACTTGGCGCAGCCGAGGGTGAGCACCACGGAGTCGGCGGGCGCGCCGGTGGCGAACTCGGTGTAGTAGTCGCGTCCGGGCGTGGGGCCGTCGCAGCCGCCGACCAGGAAGAAGTGCCGGATGGCGCCGCTGCGGACGGCGGCGGTGACGCGGTCGGCGACGGCGAGCACGGCGTCGGCGCCGAAGCCGACGGTGAGCAGCTGTTCGGGGGCGGCCGCGGCCTCGGGGGTGAATCCGGGCAGGGCGCGGGCGGCCTGCAGGACGGGGGTGAAGTCGCCCTGGGCGAGGTGGCGGACGCCCGGCCAGCCGACGGGGCCGGTGGTGAAGATCCGGCGGCGGTAGCTGATGTGCGGTTCGACGATGCAGTTGGAGGTCATCAGGATCGGGCCGGGGAACGCCGCGAACTCGCGCTGCTGGTCCTGCCAGGCGCCGCCCCAGTTGCCGACCAGGTGCGGGTGCGCCTTGAGCAGCGGGTAGGCGTGGGCGGGCAGCATCTCGCCGTGGGTGTAGACGTTGACGCCCTGGCCGGCGGTCTGCTCCAGCAGCTTCTCCAGGTCGTGCAGGTCGTGGCCGCTGACCAGGATCGCCTTGCCGGCGACCGGTGTGGTGCGGACGGCGGTGGGCTGCTGGGCGCCGTACGCGCCGGTGTTGGCGGCGTCCAGCAGCTCCATCGCCTTCAGGTTGAGCCGGCCGAGGCCGACCGCGCGTTCCAGCAGGTCGGCGGCGTCGGTGGGCTCGCCGGCGAGGTGGGCGAGGGCGTTCTCGACGCCGGCGAGGACCTCGGCGCTCTCCTTGCCGAGGACGTGCGCGTGGTGGGCGTACGCGCAGATGCCCTTGAGCGCGTACAGGTGCAGCGAGCGCAGGCCGACCACGTCGGGGCCGACCAGGGCCAGGCCGGCGTCCACCCGGACGTCGGCGGCCTGCCGGGCCAGCTCGTCGGGGTCGTCGGCGGGCTGCCAGGCGGCGGGGCCGGTGAGGTCGCGCGGCTCGTGCCCGGCGGCGCGGGCGGCCTCCCGGTAGCGGTTGCGGGCCCGGTCGCGGTGGGCGACGGCCTGCTGGAGGAGGGCGCCGAAACGGGACGGGTTGAAGTTGACGTTGGTGAGCGTGGTGAAGACGGAGAACAGCAGGAACCGGGCGGCGTCGTCGTCCGGGGCGCCGAGCGCGCGCGCCTCGGCGGCGTACTGGGCGACGCCCTTGGCCGCGTGGATCAGCAGGTCCTGCAGGTCGGAGGTGGCGGCGTCCTTGCCGCAGTTGCCGATCGCGCCGGCGCAGCCGGGCACCGTGCCGGTGCGGTCGGTCTGCTCGCACTGGTAACAGAACATGCGGTCCTCCTGGACTCGTCCACGCCCCGGGGCCGATGGGACCCCACGCACGGGCGTTCCTCCACGCTAGGGAGCCGCCGGCGGCGGCCGCTGGTCCCGGACGTCCCGCCGCCCGGGGCCGTCGGTCCCGTTCGACGGGGCCGCGGCCGGGCCGCAAGTCCCTTGCCGGGGCTGCCGGTTCGGCGGGTGTTCGTTACCGCTGGATGAACAGCGTTGTGCCCGGTCTCGGCGCGGGGTTACGGTGCGGGCGGAGCCGGTGGCGGAGGAGGTGGCGGCGGTGCGGTTCGAGTGCGTGCGCGCGGCCCTCCGCGGGCGGGTGTTGGCCGCCCGGCTGCACGTCGACCTGCTGCGGGTGTGTGCCGCGCTCTGTCCGGCGTCCCCGTTCGCCGTCTGATCCCGACGCTCTCGCCCCCTCTCCCCCGAACAGGAGCGGTTTCGCCATGCCCGATTCCACGTCCCTGCACCTGGCCGTCGCCCTGGACGGCGCCGGCTGGCACCCCGCCGCGTGGCGGGAGCCGGAGGCCCGGCCGGAGGAGCTGTTCACCGCCCGGTACTGGGCGGATCTGGCCGCCGAGGCCGAGCACGGGCTGCTCGACCTGCTGACCTTCGAGGACGGTCTGAGCCTGCAGTCCGAGCAGCCGTTCGCGCCGGACGCCCGCACCGACCGGGTGCGCGGGCGGCTGGACTCGGTGCTGGTCGCGGCCCGGATCGCCCCGCTGACCGGGCACATCGGGCTGCTGCCGACGGCGGTCGTCTCGCACACCGAGCCGTTCCACCTCTCCAAGGCGGTGGCCACCCTGGACTTCGTGAGCGGCGGCCGGGCGGGTCTGCGGGTGCGGGTCTCCGGACGCCCGGACGAGGCCGCGCACTTCGGCCGCCGCGCGGGCGCCGATCTGCGGCAACCGGCCGTAGTGGCCGAGGAGTTGGCGGAGGCCGCGGACTACGTGGAGGTGCTGCGCCGGCTCTGGGACAGCTGGGAGGACGACGCGGAGATCCGCGACGCCGCCACCGGCCGGTTCGTCGACCGGGACAAGCTGCACTACATCGACTTCGAGGGGCCGAGGTTCCGGGTACGCGGCCCGTCCATCACGCCGCGCCCGCCGCAGGGCCAGCCGCTGGTCGCGGCCCTGGCGCACGGCCCGGAGACCTTCCGGCTGGCGGGCGGGTCGGCCGACCTGGCGTTCATCACGCCGACCGACGGGGAGGCGGCCAGGGCCGCGTCCGCCGCGATCGCCGGGGCCGCGCGGAGCACGGGCGCCGACCGGCCGGTGCGCGTCTTCGCCGACCTGGTGGTGTTCCTGGACGACCGCCCGGGCGCGGCCGCCGACCGCCTCGCCCGGCTGGACGAACTGGCGGGCGCCGAGTACCGCTCGGACGCCCGGGTCTTCGCCGGTACGCCGACCGAACTCGCCGATCTGATTGAGGAGTTGACGGAAGGCGGCCCGAGCGGCGTCCGGTTGCGCCCGGGTGCGCTGCCGTACGACCTGGAGCGGATCACCCGGGCGCTGGTGCCGGAGCTCCAGCGGCGCGGCCGGTTCCGCACCGCCTACGGGGCGTCCACCCTGCGCGGCCTGCTCGGCCTGCCGCGTCCCGCCAACCGCTACGCGACCGCCTCCGCCTGACCACCCGGAAGGACCCTGATGACCAGCACCGGAAAGCCCGTCAAGCAGATCCACCTGGCCGCGCACTTCCCGGGCGTCAACAACACCACGGTGTGGAGCGACCCGGCGGCCGGCAGCCAGATCGAGTTCGCGTCCTTCGCCCATTTCGCGCGGACCGCCGAGCGCGCCAAGTTCGACTTCCTGTTCCTCGCGGAGGGCCTGCGGCTGCGCGAGCAGAACGGGCGGATCTACGAGCTGGACGTGGTCGGCCGGCCGGACACCTTCACCGTGCTGGCGGCCCTCGCGGCCGTCACCGACCGGCTGGGCCTGGCCGGCACCATCAACTCGACGTTCAACGAACCGTACGAGGTGGCACGGCAGTTCGCCTCGCTGGACCACCTGTCGGCGGGCCGCTCGGCGTGGAACGTGGTGACCTCCTGGGACGCGTTCACCGGCGAGAACTTCCGGCGCGGCGGCTTCCTGCGCGAGGAGGACCGGTACACCCGGGCCCGGCAGTTCCTGGAGGCGGCCTGGCAGCTGTTCGACTCCTGGCGCGGCAACGAGGTGCTCGCCGACCGCGCCTCCGGGCAGTTCCTGGGCGACCCGGACGCGGGCCGGTTCGCCCACCGCTCCTCGGAGTTCGACATCGCGGGGCGCTTCGACGTGCCGCGCGCCCCGCAGGGCCGGCCGGTGATCTTCCAGGCGGGCGACTCCGACCAGGGCCGCGAGTTCGCCGCCGCCTCCGCCGACGCGATCTTCTCCCGGCACGGCACGCTCGTCGCCGGCCAGGCGTTCTACGCGGACGTGAAGGGCCGGCTCGCCAAGTACGGGCGGCGGCCGGAGGAGTTGAAGATCCTCCCGGCGGTGACGTTCGCGCTCGGCGACACCGACGCGGAGGCGCACGAGCGGGCCGCGCTGATCCGCCGTCAGCAGGTCAGCGGGCAGAGCGCGATCCGACTGCTGGAGCAGGTCTGGAACCGCGACCTGTCCGACCTCGACCCGGACGGCCCGCTGCCGGTGCAGGACCCGGTGGTCGGCGAGCACCACGTCGCGCAGGGCCGCGCCTCGGTCCGGATGACCCGCGACCCGCTGGCCGTCGCCCGCGAGTGGCGGCAGATCGCCGAGGCCAAGCGCCTGTCGGTGCGCGAGCTGATCATCGAGGTGACGGGCCGCCAGTCGTTCATCGGCACCCCGGCCCGGGTCGCCGAGGAGATGAACCGTTTCGTCCAGCAGGACGCGAGCGACGGCTTCATCCTCGCCCCGCATCTCACCCCCACCGGCCTGGACGAGTTCGCCGACCGGGTCGTGCCGCTGCTCCAGGAGCGCGGCGTCTTCCGCACCGAGTACCGGGGGACCACCCTGCGCGACCATCTCGACCTGCCCGAACGCCGGGCGGCGGGGGCGTCCACGCCGCGTTGATCCGTTGTTGATCGGCGGGGGCCACCATGGCGGACGTGCCGGTCCCGGGGGTGGGTTCGAAGGGTGATCGGCCGTCAGTTTCGGCGCGGCCCGGGGGCCGCCGGGATCACGGGTGGAATCGATCATGCGCATCCGACAGCTGTCCGCCGCCGCCGTGGTGGCGGCCCTGGGCGTCTCCCTCACCGCGTGCGCCGAGGAGCGGCCCACCGCGCCGCTCGCCCCGGCCGCCCCGGTGGCGCCCGTCGCCGCGGAACTCCCCGTCTCCCCCGTCCTGGAGAGCACGCCCTCCGCGCCCGCGGCGGCCGGGACGCGCCGGTGCACCGCGGCCGACCTGCGGGCGACAGTGGCGGCGGCCCCCGTGGCGGCCGTCCCGGACGGGCCGGCGACGGCGCGGATCGAGCTGGCCAACCGGAGCTCGGCGACCTGCACCATGCAGGGCTTCCCGGGCGTCGACCTGGTCGGCGACGCGGCGACCTGGAGCCTGCCCCGCTCCCGCACGGCGCAGCCTCGACCGGTGACCCTGGTGCCCGGCGGCAGCGCCTACGTGCTGATCGACTACCTGCCGTACCGGGGGCGCGGGCAGCGCGGCCAGAGCGAGTTCAAGGTCAGCACGATGGTGCTGACCCCGCCGGACGACACCGGCCGGCTCACCGTCCACTGGGAGGGCGCCAACCCGCAGGACCGCCGCGCCGCCGACCGGCCGGGCACCCAGGTCCGACCGATCACCGCCACCCGCTGAGCCCCGTTCCCGGTCAGGGCGCGGACGGGGCCTGCGGGTCGGGGCGCAGCGCGCCGAGGATGGGCAGCATGGTGACGGGCGCGAGCTTGATCACGGTGCCGGTGTGCGGGGCGTGGACGACGGTGCCGCCGCCCAGGTAGAGCGAGACGTGGTCGGCGTCGTCGTGGTAGATCACCAGGTCGCCGGGGCGCAGGTCGCGCAGCGGGATCCGCCGGAGTCCGGCCCACTGCTCCTCGCTGGTGCGCGGGATGGCGACTCCGGCGGACTGCCAGGCCTGTTGGGTGAGGCCGGAGCAGTCGTAGGCGTCGGGGCCGGTGCCGCCCCACAGGTAGGGCTTGCCGAGCTGGTCGAGGGCGTAGGCGATGGCCTGCCGGCCGGCTTCGGAGGCGCTGCCGCCGGGGCCGAACGCGCCGGCGGCGAGCATCTCCTCGCGGGCCTTGTCGGCGCGCTCGCTCTCCAGTTGCTCCAGCAGGTCGAGCTGGTCGGCGGGGGTGGAGTCGAGCAGGCGTGCGGTGCGGTCGGCGGCGGTGCGGGCGCGGTCCAGGGCCCGTTGGGCGTCCTTGGCGGCGGTGGCCGCCGACTCCTCGGCCCGCCGGGCCTGGTCGGCGGCGAGCACCAGGCGGGCCCGGGCCTCGCGCAGTTCGTTCAGCACCTCGGCGGCGGTGCGGGTCTGTTCGGACGCCCGCTGCTGGCGTCCGAGGTACTCCTCCGGGCTGCCGGAGAGTAACAGCCGGGCGAGCGGCCCGAGGGAGCCGAGCGGGCCGCTGCGGTACAGCTCGCCGACCAGTCGGGCGGCCTGCGACTCGGCCTCGCCGACGCGTTGCCGTTCGCGTTCGGCTCCGGCCTCGGCCTGCTCCGACTCCTGCTTCTTCCGGGCGAGTTGGGCATCGGCGGCGATCGAGTGCTGCTCGGCCGCCTCGGCGCTGTGCCGGGCGTCGGCGAGGTCGCGGCCGAACTCCTCGAGTGCGCTGCCCGCCGTGGCGCTCTCCGGCGGCGGCGGTGGGTCGGCGGCGGCGGGTCCGGCGGCGGCGAGCAGCAGCGCGGCGGCGAGGGCGCGTGCCGCCGTCCGCCAGGACCGAAGGGTGCCACGGGCCATCGGAGTCCACCGTCCTCGTCCGTCCGGGCCGGGTGCGCCGCCCGGCTGTTCGAAACCCCCGCCACTGTGGCACCCGTCCCCGTGGCTGCCCCGCATCCCCGTCCCGCACGGCCCGCCCCTCACCCGCCCGGCCCAACACCGCCGGTCGGCCGCCCGGCCGGGTCCGGGGGCGAGGTGGCGCTTACGGTGGGTGGATGACCGTTCGTCGGCGTCTCGGGCACCTGGGGGCGGCGGGCGCGTTCGCCGTGTGCATGGCGGGGACGACGTTGCCGACGCCGCTGTACGGGCTGTACCAGGAGCAGATCGGGTTCTCCGAGCTGATGGTGACGGTGGTGTTCGCCGTCTACGCGTTCGGGGTGATCGGGGTGCTGCTGCTGGTCGGCGACGTGTCGGACGCGGTGGGACGGCGCCCGGTGCTGCTGTGCGGTCTCGGGTGCGCGGCGGCGGCCGCCGTCGCGTTCCTGGCCGAGCAGGGGCTGCCGCTGCTGTTCCTGGGCCGGCTGCTGTCCGGGTTCTCGGCGGGGCTGTTCACCGGCACCGCCACCGCGTACGTGCTGGAACTCGCGCCGCCCGGACGGCGGGCGCGCGCCGCCTTCGTCGCCACCGCCGCGAACATGGGCGGGCTCGGCCTCGGGCCGCTGCTGTCCGGGCTGCTCGCCGAGTACACCGACCACCCGCTGACGCTGCCGTACCTGGTCCACCTGGGGCTGCTGGCCGTCTCCTTCGCCGTCCTGCGGTCGCTGCCCGAGACGGTCGCCGGGGCCCGGCCGCTGCGCACCGCCCGGCCGCGCCGCCCGCGGCTGCCGGCCGGGGTGCGGGGCGTGTTCGTGCCGGCCGGGATCGCCGCGTTCGCCGGTTTCTCGCTGCTCGGCGTCTTCACCTCCGTCAGCCCGGCGTTCCTGGCGCAGAGCCTGGACGTGCGCAATCACGCGGCGGTCGGCGGCGTGGTGTGCCTGGCGTTCTTCGCCTCCACCGGCGGGCAGCTGCTGGTGCCGCGGCTGGGCGCGGCCCGGGCGATCCCGCTGGGGTGCCTGGTGCTGATCGCCGGCCTCGGACTGCTCGCCCTCTCGCTCGCCACCGGCACCCTGGCCCCGCTGGTGCTGGCTGCGCTGGTCGGCGGCACGGGGCAGGGCCTGGGCCTGCGCGGCGCGGTCGGCGAGGTCGCCGCGGCGGCGCCGCCCGGGGCGCGCGGCGGCGTGCTGTCGGCGCTGTTCGTGGTGGCCTACTTCGGCATCTCCGTGCCGGTGATCGGCATCGGCGTGCTGTCCGGCCCGCTCGGGCTCACCCGGGCCGGGATGGTCTTCGCGGCCTGCATGGCGCTGCTCGCCGCCGCGTCCGGCGGGTACCTGCTGCGCCGCCCGTCCTGAGCAACGGCCGGCGGGCGGACCGGGCGGGCGCGGCGGCCGGCGGGCGGCCCGGGCGGGCGCGGCGGGGGTTCAGGCGGCCCGGGCGGGCGCGGCGGGGGTTCAGGCGGCCCGGCCGAAGCCGCCGGGCGCGGCAGTGACGGACTGCGGGAAGGCGAAGACGCCGTCGGGGTCGTAGCGGCGGGCGGCCATCTGCAGGCGCGGCAGGTTGTCGCCCCAGTAGGCGCGGCCCCAGTCCGGCAGGGTGGCGTCGATGTAGTTGACGTACGCGCCGGTGGCGCCGAGCCGGGCGAGGCCGTCGCGCACCGAGTCGACGGCCGCCTTGACGCGGGCCTCGGTGTCGGGGGTGGCGCCCGCGTAGACCTGGGCGCTGGCGAGCGAGTGCCGGTGCGGGAAGGCGGTGGCGGTGGGGGCGAGGTCGGCGACGGCGCCGCCGAGGGAGTCGAGCAGCAGGTCGACGCCGCTGTGACCGGTCATCAGCTCGGTGACCTCGGCGGGGTCGATCGGGTGGGCTCCGAGCATCCGGGAGACGGCGACGAACCCGGTGCGGGTGAGCCGGCCGCCCTCCCAGGTGGGGTGGCACTGGGCGAGGGTGTCCCTGGCGCAGCCGGCCATGTACTTCATCGCCGCCAGGTAGTCCTTGGCGGCGACGGTGCGGCTGCCGGGTGTCGTCCCGGCGGCCTTCACCAGCCGGTCGACCTGCTGGTTCGCGCCGTCCGGGCCGCCGACCCAGCAGCCGACGACCCGGCAGCTCGGCGGGCTGCCGCCGGCGATCTGGCAGCTGGCCCACAGTTCGTCGGGCGCGGCGGCCACCCACTGCTGCCACGCGCCGAGCACCTGCGGCACCGACCCGGCGGGGAAGCCCAGCGAGATGACGGTCAGGCCGGGCGCGGGCGCGGTGTCGAAGGCGAAGCGGGTGACGACGCCGAAGTTTCCGCCTCCGCCGCCGCGCAGCGCCCAGTACAGGTCGGCGTCGTCCCCGGGCGAGGCGGTGTGCAGCGCGGAGTCGGCGGTGACGACCTGCGCGGCGGCGAGCCGGTCGCAGGTCAGGCCGTACTTGCGGGCCAGCACGCCGATGCCGCCGCCCAGCGTGAGCCCGCCGACGCCGACCGTCGGGCAGCTCCCGGCGGGCAGCAGCCGTCCGGCGGCCGCCAGGGCCGCGTACACCTCGATCAGCCGGGCGCCGGCGCCGACCCGGGCGGTGCCCCGGTCGTCGACCGTGACGTCGGCCATGCCGCGCAGGTCGATCACCAGGCCGCCGGCGGGGATGCTGTAGCCGAGGTAGCTGTGGCCGCCGCTGCGGGCCGCGATCGGGATGCCGTGGCCGCGGGCCACGTCCAGGCAGGCGCGGACGTCGTCCGGGGAGAGGCACTTGGCGACGGCGGCGGGCAGTTGACCGTCGTTCAGCTCGTTGAACCCGAGCCGCGCCGTGCCGTAGCCGGCGTCGGGCGGCAGCACCAGCCGGTCGCCCAGGCGTCGGCGCAGCGCCTGCCAGTCGGGCGGCGCCGCGCGCCATCCGCGCGGCCGGGCCGGGAACGCGCCCACCGCCCCCGCGCTCCCCGCTCCCGCGGCCACTCCCGCGACCGCGGCCGCTGCGGCGGTCAGGAACCGCCGACGATCCATTCCCATGGCGCACCTCTCCGCCCGCGCCCCGTCGGCCCGGGCCTCCTGTGCGCCGATCGTCGCCCGCCGCCGCCCGGCCCGGCCCGCCGCGCTGCACCCATCGGCCCATCGGCTCATCAACTCATCGGCTCATCGGCTCATCGGCCCGGCAGCGGGCCCGTCAGCCCGGCAGCGGCCCCAGGTGCTCGGCGACCCGCTGCCGCAGCAGCAGGTACTCCGCCCAGCGGCGCGGCGTCGGCCCCGGCGGGCGCTCGACCGTGCGCGGCGCCGTCACCTCCTGTCCGTCCCGGAACTGTTCGAGCGTCAGGTCCAGCTCCGTCCCACTGGGCAGCCGGTTCCACCAGTGGAATCCGCGCCGCTGCCCGCCGTGGTGCACCTCGCCGACCATCAGCACGCCGCCGAAGAGGTCGTGCACCAGCAGCGCCGTGATGTCGCAGTGGCCCCACGCGGGGTTGTCCGGGTGCCAGCCGCCGCGCTCCAGGTCGTCCGGCGAACAGGTGTCGGCGGCCCAACTGGCGCGCAGCGCCCGGTCGATGTCGCGCAGGTTCCACGGGGTCATCCCGGCAGCATGGCAGCCGCCGCCGACAGCACCCGCCCGGGGCCGGTCAGGTGGTTCCGGCGGTGACGGACTCGATCCGGCCGTCGGGGAACTCGACGTAGCCGTGGGCGAGGACCGGCTGGTTCATGCCGAAGACCATGGCGGTCCAGAACGGGGGCGTCTTGCCCTCCAGGGACTGGCAGTCGGCGGGGAAGCAGGCCTTGTCGGTCTGGCTGACGATCTCGGCGCGCCCGCGCCAGCCCGCCGGGAGGTGCAGGGTCGCCCAGTTGGTGCCGCACCTGGGGGCGTACCAGTTGACGAGCTTCCCGACCACCTGGCCCTGGTACTCGATCGAGGTGATGTGCCCCTGCTGCGCGCCCTGGCCCCAACAGGGCGTCTGCTCGGGGTCCTGGTGCGCGCAGCCGTAGCCGACGGCGTCTCCCCCGCAGGCCTCGGACGGGAGCGGGTCGCTGCCGGGCGGGAACCCGGTGGCGAGCGTGCCGCGGCCGTCGGTGCGGTCGGGGGCGAGCAGCAGCGTCAGGGTCGCGGTGAGCGCGCTGGACAGCAGCACGGCGAGCAGCAGCGGCCACCACCGGGTGCGGTACACGGTGACGGTCTCGGGCTCCGGCGGCGGGCCGGGCGCCTGCTCGGACGCCTCCTGCACCTCGGACGCTTCCTCGGCCGCTTCCCCGGCCGCGTCCCACCAGCCGCGCCAGCGGTCGACGTCCCTGCGGCCGCACGCCTGGACGAACGCCGCGACGACGTCCCAGGACGGCAGGCGCCGGCCGTTCTCGGCGAGCGAGAGGGTGCTGTGCGAGTAGCCGGAGACGGCGGCGAGTTGACGCAGCGTCAGGCCGGATTCGCGGCGGGCCTCGCGCAGGCGTTCGGCGAAGCGCGCGACGGCGCCGCCGTTCCCGTCCAGTGGAGTCTGCCTGCGCGCCATGCCGCACCCCCGGGGTCGTGGCCCTGCCAACGCTGTCCGATTGTTCAGCGTTGTTCGGCGCTGTCAAGGCCCACGCGGGCGCGGTGGAGGGCCTGTTCGGCCGTGTCCGGACCCCGGGTCCGGGGCCTTGGCGGGCCCGGCGGGCGCTGCTGCACTCCTCGTATCGACGCGGCGAACGTCGCGGCGGAGCAGAGGAGTTGACATGCGAGTGAGGAAAGCGGCGGCCGCCCTGGCCGCGACGGCGGCCCTGCTGGCCGGCGGGCTGGTGACCGGGGCCGGACCGGCGCAGGCGCAGGTGCAGGCTCAGGCGCAGGCGCAGGCGCAGGCAGCGACGGCGGCGGCGCCGTGCGGCGGGATCGGGGAGCCGATCGACGGACAGCCCGGCCGGACCTGGAACGGCTGCGTCTACGCGACCGACGGCCTGTACTTCCGGTGGCACAACGGCGGCGGCACGGTCAGCTGGTCCGACCCGCTGGGCATCGCCCTGCCCTACCGCACCAAGGTGTGGATCTACTGCTGGCTGCCGGGCCCGCAGGTGACGGGCGGCTACGGCCCCACCACGCTGTGGGACGCGGTCGGCTATTACCAGCGGCCGGGCGGGCCGGTGGAGTGGTTCGCCTCGGCCGACCACTCGATGGCCACCGACGCGTGGATCTACACCGGCACCGACCAGCCCATCGGCGAGGCCTGCCACTGGTCGTAGCCCGGGCACCGGCGGACCCTCCGCGCAGGCGCGGGGAGGGTCCGCCGGCCGAGCCCGGCGGGAGGGATCCGGTGTCAGGCCTGCCGGGTGATCAGCAGCACCGTGTACACCCCGCACTGCGAGCCGTTGACCTGCCCGCTCACCACCCAGCCGGCCGGGACGGGCGACGGCCCGCAGACCACCAGGCTGGTCTGGGTGGTGACCTTCAGCAGGGTGTACACGGTGTAGACCCCGCACTGCCCGGAGCCGCTGCCCGCCTGGGTGATCACCCACCCGGCCGGGACGGGCGACTGGCCGCAGACCACCAAGCCGGTCTGCGTGGTGACCTTCACCAGCGTGTTGACGTTGTACGTGCCGCACGCCGAGCCGCTGCTCTGCACCCCGGTGATCACCCAGCCGGCCGGGACGGCGGACTGTCCGCAGGCCTGGATCGACGCCTGGTCGGCGAGCTTGACGAGCGAGTACACCTGGTAGCTGCCGCAGCTGGAACTGTTCTGCATCGCGGTGATCACCCAGCCGTCCGGGACCCGCGAGTTCGCGCACACCTGGAGCGCGGTCTGGTTGGTCACCAGCAGCACGGTGAAGGTGCCGTACGCGCCGCAGGCGGGCGAGTTGGGCTGGATCGCGGTGACCACCCAGCCGGGCTGGATCGCGGACTGGCCGCAGTCCTGGAGCGTGGTCTGGGTGGTGACCTTCAGCAGCGAGTACAGCGGGTAGTTGCCGCAGCCGGCGCCGTTCTGGGAGCTGGTGATCACCCAGCCGTCCTGGATCGGCGAGATCGCGCAGGCCTGGTAGGAGGTCGCGGACGGGGGGATCAGCGTGACGGTGTACGTGCCGTACGTGCCGCACGCGGCGGAGACGGTCTCGATCGCGGTGATCACGAAGCCGGGCAGGATCGCCGACTGCGCGCAGTCCTTCAGCGTGGTCTGGGTGGTGACCTTCAGCAGCGAGTACAGCGGGTAGCTGCCGCAGGTCGGGCCGTTCTGCATCGCGGTGATCACCCAGCGGTCGGGGATCGGCGAGTTCGAGCAGGCCTGGACGGTGGTGGCGTCGCCCAGTTCGGTGATGGTGAACAGCCCGTAGCCGCCGCACCCGGCCCAGTTCTCACTGACGATCACCCAGCCGGCGGGTACCGGCGTGTAGCCGCAGATCGTCGTCGTCGCCCCCTGCACCGCCCCGGGGGCGGCCTCGACGGTCACCGTCCCCTGGGCCGCCTGCGCGCTGGGCGTCGCCGCGAGCGAGAACGCGCCCAGCAGCACGGCGGCCACCGCGGCCCATCCGGCCACTAACCTCCGCAGTCCGATCATCATGTGCGCCCCTTCTGTTCGGTGTCCGGCGCGGCGAGCCTGACAGACCGTCGGGCCCGTGAACAGACCGCCCCGGAAGGGGGTCGGTGTGCCTGCCGAATGCGTTTCGGAATTCCCCGGAATTCGCCGCTCCGAAATGCGGGGACACACCTTTGCGGGGCTCGTCAATATTTACTTCCCCGGATTCGCTCTGCATAGTGGTGCGTCGAATCGAGCGAGGGGGCTCTTCTTTGTCGCAGATCCACGGCAGCGCCGCACAGCAGGTGGAGTTGGAGCGGGTGCAGGTGTCGGCCATCGGCGAATTGTTCGACGAACGGCTCGCCGGGGCGCGGGCGCAGTTGGGGCGGGTGCTGGCGTCGGCGCCGGGCAGTGCGGGCGAGGTGTACGAGCGCGAGCTGGCGGCCGGGCGGTGGGCGGGCGAGGTGCGCCGGCTGGAGGGCGCGGAGGGCGGGCTGGTGTTCGGCCGGATCGACCGCGCGGACGGGACGGTGCTGCGGATCGGGCGGCTGGGCCTGCACCGCGACGGCGACGAGCTGCCGTTGCTGGTCGACTGGCGGGCGGAGGCGGCGCGGGCGTTCTACGAGGCCACGCCGGTGCACCCGTTGGGGCTGCGGCGGCGCCGTCACCTGAGCCTGACGGGCCGCACGGTGGTCGCGGTGAGCGACGAGCTGCTGGACGGCTCGGAGCCGGCCGCCGGGGACGTGGTCGGTGACGGCCCGTTGGCGGCGGCGCTGCGCGAGCGGCGCACCGGCCGGATGGGGGCGGCGGTGGCGACGCTCCAGGCGGAGCAGGACGCGATCGTCCGCTCCGCGCACCGGGGGGTGACGGTGGTGCAGGGCGGGCCGGGCACCGGGAAGACGGTGGTGGCGCTGCACCGTGCCGCGTACGTGCTGTACGCGTTCCCGAAGGCGGCCGAGCGCGGGGTGCTGGTGCTGGGGCCGAACGCGCGTTTCCTGGACTACGTCTCGCAGGTGCTGCCGTCGCTGGGCGAGAACGACGTCGTCCTGGCGACCTGCGAGGAGTTGGCGGGTGTCCGGCCGGGCGCGGTGGACGGGTTCGACGCGGCGCGGCTGAAGGGCGGCGTCGAACTGGCCGGTGCGCTGGCCGCCGCGGTGCGGGAGCGGCAGGCGCCGGACGGGGAGTTCGCGGTGCGGGTCGGGTCGGAGCAGGTCCGGCTTGCGGCGGCGGAGGTCGCCGAGGCGCGGGCGGCGGCGCGGGCGAGCGGGCTGCCGCACAACGCGGCGCGCGGGCTGTTCCTGGAGCTGCTGGTGGACGCGCTGACGGACGCGCTGGCCCGGGGCACGGCCGAGGCCCTGGAGCGGATCGACGCGGAGGTGGCCGAGCTCACCGGCATCGACCTGGACCGGATGGCGGCCCGGGATCTGCGCCGGCTCGGGGTGGACGACGAACTGCCGGACAGCAGTGCGGAGTTCGACGCCGACGCGGTCCGGGCGGCGCTGCTGGAGGACGCGCACCTGGACCGGGCCGTCGAGCAGGTCTGGCCCCGGCTGACGCCGGGCGCGCTGGTCGAGGCGCTGCTGGCCGACGCCGGCGCGCTGGCCGCGCACCTGCCGTCGCTCACCGGCGCGCAGCGGGCGTCGCTGCTGCGCGCCCCGGGCGCGCCGTGGAGCGCGGCCGACGTGCCGCTGCTGGACGAGGCGGCGTGCCTGGTCGACGGGCCGCCCGAGCGGGTCTTCGGGCATGTGGTCGTGGACGAGGCACAGGAGTTGACGGCCATGCAGTGGCGGATGGTGGTGCGCCGCTGCCCGGGCCGTTCGATGACGCTGGTCGGGGACTTCGCGCAGGCGGGCCCGGCGGCGACCGCGCGGGGCTGGGACGAGGCGCTGGCCCCGCACCTCGCCGGGCGCTTCGACCTGCGGACGCTGACCGTCAGCTACCGCACCACGCGGGAGATCCTGGCCGCCACCGGGGAGTTGCTGCGCCGGATCGCGCCGGAGCAGCCGCCGGTCCGGTCGATCCGCGGCGGCGAGTCGCCTCGCACCGTCGTGGCGCCGCCGCAGGAGCTGGCGGGCGCGCTGCTGCGCGAGTTGCGCGCGCAGGCCGCCGCGCATCCGGGCGAACTGCTGGGCGTGGTCTGCGCGGACGGCCGGGTGGCGGAGCTGGCGGCGGCGGGCGTCGAGGAGTGGGCGCGGCTGGTCCCGGCGTCCGAGGCGCGCGGCCTGGAGTTCGACGAGGCGGTGGTGGTGGATCCGGAGGGGATCGTCGCGGCCCGGCCGGCCGGCGAGCGGGACCTGTACGTGGCGCTGACCCGCGCCACCAAGCGGCTGTGCACCCTCACTGTCGGCGGCCCGGGGGCGTAGCGGGCCGCCCACCTGCGGCCGGTCCGGGGCCACCAGGCAGAATCGGCGTCATGCGTACCCTTCTCGTCATCGGCATCGGCGCGGGCGATCCCGACCACCTCACTCTGGAGGCGGTCAAGGCGATCGGCCGCACCGATGCGTTCCTGCTGCTGGACAAGCCCGAGGAGCGGCAGGACCTGATCCGGCTGCGGCGGCACATGATCGCCGAGCACGGGCGGCCCGGGCACCGGGTGGTGGAGCTGATCGACCCGGCGCGGGACCGTTCGACGGCGGCCTACCGGGAGGCCGTCGAGGAGTGGCGGGAACGCCGGGCCGACCTGGTCGAGCAGGCGGTGATCGACGAGGTGGCGGACGGGCAGACCGGTGCGCTGCTGGTCTGGGGCGACCCCGCGCTGTACGACAGTGTGATCGCCGTGCTGGACCGGATCCTGGCGCGCGGCCGCACCGCGTTCGAGTACAGCGTGATCCCGGGCATCAGCAGCATCTCGGTGCTGGCGGCCCGTCACCGCACCACCCTCACCCGCACCGCGCGCCCGGTGCGGATCACCACCGGGCGCCGACTGGCCGCCGAGGGCTTCGGCCCGGGCTCGGAGGACGCGGTGGTGATGCTGGACGGGCAGGCCGCGTTCACCAAGATCGACCCGGCGGGCGTGCACATCCACTACGGCGCCTACCTGGGCACCGAGGACGAGATCCTGGCCGCCGGGCCGCTCGCCGAACAGGCCGACCGCATCGCGGAGTTGCGCGAGCGGGCGCGCGAGCGCAAGGGCTGGATCATGGACAGCTACCTGCTGCGCCGCACCGAGGACTGACCGTCCGGCCGGCCCCGGCGTCCGCCGTCGGGGCCGGCCGCACGCGCGTCACGAGATCCGCCGTCGGGGCCGCACGCGCGTCACGAGAGCGGCGGCCGGACGTTCTCCCGGTACGCCTTCGCCGGGTCCTGCGGGTTCATCGTGACGTTCCCGCGCGGCGTGAAGTCGCAGACCACGAACGTGTCGGACCAGTAGTACCCCGCGCTGTCCGGCCCGCCGTCCCGCAGCCCGCCCACCCGGGCGCAGCCGATCCTGGTGCTGGCCCGCCACACCAGCTGGGTGAAGTTCCCGGTCTCCCGGGAGAACCCGGGCTTGGCGTAGTCGTACTGCGCGCTGCCCTCGTACCAGGAGTCCACGGCGTTCCGGCAGTTGTCCGGCGTGTAGCGGCTGTGCTGCGACACGCCGGTGCTCCAGCTCAGCGTCTCGCCGTAGCCGCGGGCCAGGCCGTCCTGGTTGAAGCCGTCGGGCCGGGACACCTGCTGCGCCCGGGACTTGGCGTAGTCGACGACCGCCGGGTCGACGGTGAGCGGCGGCGCCTGGTGCCTGGCGCGGTACCCGTTGACGGCCGCGAGGCAGTCGTCCTGGAACGCACCGTCGGTCCGGTCCGTGAACGCCGGTGCGGCCGCGGCGGGCGGCACCGCCCCCGTCATGGCCATCACCGCCGCCGCCACGACCACGGCCGCCCGGCGAATCCGAAGTGCAGTCAAGGTGGTTCTCCCTCTCGCGCTGTGCCTGCACCCCCCTCAACGCGCCCCGCCCCGCGCAGGGCACGGCCCGCCGGCGGGCCGTCGGAGCGGCGGCCGGGCGTCACCCCCGCCGCCGTCACCCGTCCGGGTGGACGCGCGGGTCGTCGGAACCTCCGCACCGGCGTGCCGCTCGTAGCCTCGTCAATCTGACGGCGCATCAGAATTGCGGGACGCCAGTGCTGTTGCCGGTCCGGCGCGTCTGCGCGTTGCGGGGCGCGCAACACCCCCGCGATCCGGCATGCTGCTGTCCACCCCGGCGCAGCGGCGGCCGGGGTTGGCGCGACCGGACCGTGGTGTCCGGCGGGTACGGGTGGAGGATTCGGGTGCGGCGTACATGGCGACCCGGTGGAACGACGAGTGGTCGACGGGGGTGCGGAGCGTGACGGCGGGGCCTGTCCGGGACGGCGGGCTCCAGCCGCTCGACCGTGAACTGAACAGGGAGTGCCGGGAGTTCGCCGAGACCCTGCGGGGGCTGTTCCTGGAGCTGGGCATCTCGGTGCGCCGGTACGCGACCCGCTGCTACCTCAACCCGGGCACGCTGTCCCGGTACTTGGCGGGATCGCGGATCGCGCCGTGGCCGTTCGTCGAGGAGTTGCTGCACCACCTGGACGAGGACTGCGGGGTGCGGCTGGACGCGGCGGCCATGGACCGGCTGCGGGCCCGGCACCGGGCGGCGCTGCGCACGGCGGCGTCGATCTGCCGGGCGGTGCAGCAGTTGGAGGAGCAGTTGCAGGCGGCCGACCGGGAGGCGCGGCGGGCGGGGGCGCGCGAGGAGCAGTTGGACCACGCGCTGGACGACACCCGGCAGTCGATCGCCGATCTGGACGCCCGGCTGGTGCGGTTGGAGCACCGTCCGCCGCCCGCGACGCCCGAGCAGCGGCCGCAGCCGGCCGATCGGGGTCCGCTGCTGGAGGAGCGGGACGCGCTGGCCCGCGAGGTGGACCGGCTGACCGAGGAGCTGGCCAGGGCGCGGGACCGGGCGGTGTGCGCGGAGACCCGCTGCGACCTGTTCGAGCGTCAACTCGCCCTGGTGGAGCAGCAGCAGGGCCTGGCGGAGCTCCCGTCGGCGGCGGCGCCGACGGCCCGGGCGCCGCAGGAGGGGCCGCCGCCGAAGGTGCTGCTGGTGGACGACCGGCCGGACAACCTGATGGTGCTGGAGGAGGTCCTCGGCCCGCACGGGCACCGGCTGGTGCGGGCCGCGTCGGGCCCGGACGCGCTGCGGGCGCTGCTGGAGCCGGACGAGTTCGCGGTGATCCTGCTGGATGTGCAGATGCCCGGGATGGACGGCTACGAGACCGCCGCGCACATCAAGCGGCGGGCCCGGACCCGGGACATCCCGATCATCTTCGTCACCGCGATCGGCACCGACCCGGACCATTCGATGCGCGGCTACGCGGCGGGCGCGGTCGACTTCATCCCGAAGCCGGTCGATCCGTGGGCGCTGCGCGCCAAGGTCGCCGTCCACGTCGAGCTGCACCGGGAGCGGCGCAGGCACGCCACGCTGCCCGCGCCGACCCGGCACGCGATCGCCGGCGCGTCGGCCAACCCGGCTGCGGGCAGGGCGAGTTCGGCGGGTGCGCGTCAGTGACCGGCCGGGCCGTCGGGCACCCAGTTGCCGTGCAGGCCGAGCGGCACCCGCACGGGCAGGTGGATGCGGGCGACGGGCTCGCCGGTGAAGTCCTGCGCGGCGAGGATCACCAGGTCGGCGGCGCCGCGTTCGGGGTCGTGGGCGTAGGCCATCAGGTAGCCGTCGTCCTCGGCGGCGGGTGATTCGGCGGGGACGAACACGGCTTCGCCGACGGCCCCGAACCGGCCGAACTCGTGGGCCTCGACGGTGCCGCGCAGCAGGTCGTGCTTGAGCAGGGCGCTGCTGAACCCCTCGTCGGGGCGCGGGTCGTCGGGGCCGGTGGGCGCGGCGTACAGTTCGGCCGCGACGGCGTACCCGTAGCGGTGCGGGCGGCCGGCCCGGCGGGGGTCGACCCGGGGGAACTCCTGGGTGCGGTCGTCCAGGCGTTCCTCGCGGAGGGTGCCCGCGGCCAGGTCGATGCGCCAGCGGTCCAGGGTGGGGCGGCTGCGGCCGAAGTCGCGGATGTCGAAGCCCTCGGGGTGGCGGACCACGTCGACGACCAGTTCGGCGCCGTCCTCGTACGCGTTGAGGGTGTGCCCGACCAGGCACGGCGCGACCTCGAACCAGCGCACCGGCCCGCCGGCGCGCGGCATGACGCCGACCCGGGCCGGGTGGGTGTCGTCCCAGCCGAACGGCACGCCGGTGGGCAGCTGGGCGGGGCTGAACAGGACGGGCGCGTCGTAGAGGACGACGTGGTGCTCGGTCAGCGCGAAGTCGTGCATGTACGGGTTGCCGGGGGTGTGGATCAGCGTGCTGCGGCGGACGGCGCCGGTGGCGTCCATGACGATGTGCTGGACGTGCTCGACGCCGTACCGGAAGGCGAGCGAGTGCAGTTCGCGGGTGTGCGGGTCGAAGACGGAGTGCGCGTTGGCGCTGTAGCCCTCGAGGGTGGCGCCGAGGTCGCAGGGGCCCAGGGTGTCGAGTTCGTAGCCGAGTTCGTAGGGGCGCAGGCCGCCCTCGATCAGCGCGTAGGTGCGGCCGGCCAGCGCGGCGACCTGGACGTTCGGGGCGAAGTCGAGGCGCGGGTCGGCGGGCGTGCCCCGGCGCGGCTCGCCGAGGCGGTCGGCGACGGCGGCGGAGCGCACCCAGCGGTTGCGGTACCACTCGGCGCGGCCGTCGCGGATCCGGACGCCGTGCACCATGCCCGGGCCGAGCGTCCAGATGTGCGCGGCGGGGTCCTCGACGCCGAGCGCGTTGGGGCCGTTGCGCAGGTAGCGGCCGTTCAGGTGGGCGGGGATGCGGCCGGTGACGGGCAGGTCGTGGGCGGTGGTCTCTTCGGTGACGGGGGCGAAGCTGCCCGTCAGGTAGCGGTTGACCGTCGTCATGCGGGGCTTCCTTGTCCGTTCGGGTCGGCGAGGAACGCCCGGCCCACGGCCGTCAGCAGGGCGTCGAAGCGTCGGGCGGCGCTCTCCGGCGGGAAGTGGCCGGCGAGTTCCAGGCTGACCGCGCCGTGGGCGGCCGCCCAGAGGAGTTTGGAGATCTCGTGCGCGTCGCCGGGCGCGAAGACGCCCGCGTCGATGCAGGCCCGGACGGCGGCCACGGAGGCGTCGAAGGCGTGGTCGGCGGCGGCGAGCGCCTCGGGTCCGGGCCGGTAGCCGGGCACCGCCTGCTCGAACATCACCCGGTAGTAGGCGGGTTCGGCGAGGGCGTGCGCGCGGTAGGCCGCGCCGAGGGCGTTCAGGGCGCTCAACGGGTCGGCGGCGGGCGGGACGTGCTGCTGGGCGCGGCGCAGGCGGGCGAAGCCCTCGCGGTAGAGGGCGTCGGCCAGGCCCTCCTTGCCGCCGAACATGGTGTACAGGACCTTGGTCGAGGCGCCGATGCCGGCGGCGATCCGGCGCATGGTCAGCGCGGCGGGGCCCTCGGTGACCAGCAGGTCGATGGCGTGGTCGAGGATCGCGGTCCGCACGGCGCTCTGGCCTGCGCGTTGGGCGTCCTGGTAGGGCGTGCTCGGCGGCGCGCCCGTGGACGGTTTCGGTGTGCTCGGCTCGTTCACGGGTAACACTGTAGCCCATGGGTAACAGCGTTACCCACCTTGTCCGACAATCCGTCGCACCGTCAGCGTGCCGTTACCGCACGGCAGTTCTGGGTGGCGACCTGCTGGTGACTTACTGGTAGGAAACTTTCCTTTCAACTAATCTCGGGAGTCATCCTGCTCGAAGGGAAGCCCCCCCATGACGACCGAGACCACCCCCGCGAACCTGTTCGAGGACACCCAGGAGGCGTTCCTCGCACCGGACTCGACGGAGCGGCCGGCGGCCGGGGCGCGCCTGGTGGTGCTGATGGTGGTCGTGGTCACGATGCTCGGCGGCGCCCTCGGGTTCGCGCTGCACACCTGCCATCGCGACGGCCCGCACCGGATCGTCCGCGCCGACGCCACCTTCACCCTCGACGAGCCGGGCCTGTACTACCGCGACGCCGCCTCCGGGCGGATCGCCCGCACCCCGCACCCCGTGGGCGGGACGGCGATCGTCGGCGGCCCGTCCTGCGAGCGCTTCTACGCGGCGGGCGACCGGGCGCTGTGCCTGCGCACCAAGCCCGGCCGGCCCGCCTGCACCGAGGCGGTGGTCTACGACCGGCACTTCCACCGGCTGCAGACCCTCGTGCTGCCCGGCCTGCCGAGCCGCGCCCGGGTCTCCCCGTCCGGCCACGTGCTGTCCTGGACGACCTTCGCGGCCGGCCGCTCGTACGCCGCCGCGGGCTTCGCCACCCGCACCTCGATCCTCGACCTGCGCACCGGCTCCGTGGTCAAGTCGCTGGAGGCCATTCCACTGACCATCGACGGCCTGCACCCGCATGCCGCCGACGTCAACTACTGGAGCGTCACCTTCGCCTCCGACGACAACCGCTTCTACGCCACCGTCTCCACCGGCGGCCACACCCACCTGGTGCAGGGCGACCTGCGGGCCTGGTCGGCGCACGCCCTGCGGGAGAACGTCGAGTGCCCGTCGCTGTCGCCCGACGGCACCCGGATCGCCTTCAAGAAGCGGGTCTCACCCGGCCCCGCCGACCCGTGGCGGCTCTACGTCCTCGACCTCGCCGACCTGCGCGAACACCCCGTCGCCGAGGCCCGCTCGGTGGACGACCAGGCGGTCTGGCTGGACGCCGCGACGCTCGGCTACGCGCTGCCCGCGCAGGACGGCGGCCACGCCACCGACCTGTGGTCCGTCCCCGCCGACGGCACCGGCCGACCGCACCTACTGGCCACCGGCGCCTCCTCACCCGTCACCCTCACCCGCGCCTGACGCGCCGCCGCCGACGGCGCCTCTCAGCGCACCTCCAAGTTCGCCGTCATCCCGATCCCCCTCGCTCCCGCCTGGCGGGCCCTCGCCCCGGCATCCGCGCACACCGCACCCCTCGCCGACGCCTGCGCCGCACGGCGCCTCTCAGCGCACCTCCAGGTTCGCCATCATCCCCATGTCCTCGTGCTCCGCGTTGTGGCAGTGGAACAGGTACCGGCCCCGGTAGCCGTCGAAGCGGGTGATGATCTCGGCGGCCTCGCCCGGTCGCAGCGAGACGGTGTCCTTCAGCCCGGCGTCGTGCGGCAGCGGGGCGCGGCCGCCCCGGGTGAGCACGCGGAAGCCCACCAGGTGCAGGTGGACGGGGTGGTGGACGTCCGCGATCAGCCGCCACACCTCCAGGTCGCCGAGCCGCACGGCCACGTCCTCGCGGGCCGGGTCGAACGGTCGGCCGCCGATCAGCCAGCCCCTCCCCTCCCCCATCCGTCCGGCCCGGAACGCGAACTCCCTTGTGCGGACGGCGTCTTCGCGCCGCCACTCGGGCAGGTCGGTGGCCAGCGCGGTCGGCGCCGGGGTGTCCTCGCGCTGCGCCCGCACCACCCGGAACGCCATCACCTCGCGGGTCCGGCCGCTGCCCAGGCGGTTCAGCAGCCGCACCGTGCCGCCCACCCGCACCGCGCCGAAGTCGACCAGCAGGTCGTACCGTTCGGCCGGCGCGAGCGGCAGCCGGCGGTGGCCCACCGGCGCTGCCAGCAGGCCCTGATCGGCGCCGATCTGGGTCAACTCCAGGCTACGGCCGTCCTGGTCGACCGCCTCCAGCTCGTAGTGCCGGGCGTTGGACGCGTTCAGCACCCGCAGCCGGTGCCGCACCGCCGCCACCTCGTGCACCGGCCACGGCGCGCCGTTGACCAGGATCACATCGCCCAGCACCCCCGCCATGTACGGCTCCTGGACGCCCGGCCGGTCGCGCAGCGCCGGGTCGAGCGACGGGTAGCGCAGGCTCCCGTCGGCGGCGAACGCCCGGTCGGTGATCACCAGCGGCAACTCCCGCTCTCCGCCCGGCAGTTCGAGCGCGCTCTCGGCGTCGTCGCGGATCACGTGCAGTCCGGCCAGGCCGCGCCAGATCGCGGGCGCGGTGTAGTCCATCCGGTGGTCGTGGTACCAGAGCATGGTGGCGCGCTGCTCGTTGGGGAAGGCGTACTCGCGCACCACCCGGCTCTGCACGGCGCGCGGGTCCGCCATCGCCGCCCCACCGCCGCCGTGGTCGTGGTGGCCGCCGCCGGCCGTCCAACTCCCGGGCAGGACAAGGTCGGTGGGGTAGCCGTCGTGCTCGGCGGGGGTGCGTCCGCCGTGCAGGTGGACCACGGTCGGCACGGGCAGTTCGTTGCGGTGGGTGATCACCGTGGGGCGGCCGCGCCGGGCCTCGACCGTCGGGCCGGGGAAGCCGCCGCCGTACGTCCACACGGGAGTGCGCACGCCGGGCAGGATCTCGGCGACCGCCTCGCGCTGGGTGATCTCGTACCGGTCGACGCCGCCGGCGGTGGAGACCGGCGCCAGCACCTGCGGCCTCGGCAGCGGCACCCGGAACGCCGGCGGCAGCCCGATCGCGCTGCGCAGCAGGGCGCCGGTGCCGGCCGGGCGGTGGGCGAGCGCGGCGGCGGAGGCCAGACCGCCCGCCGTCAGCGCGCCGAACGCGCCGCCGATCGCGAGGAACTGCCGCCTGCTGACGGCGAATCGGCGCTCAGTCACGGCCCGCCTCCGGGGCCCGGCCGGGCAGCGGGGTGCGCAGCAGGCCGACGGTCAGGACGGTCAGCGCGGCGATGGTGAGCACGCCGAGCGGCAGGTGCAGCCAGAGCGCGCCGTCGAGTCCGGCGAAGTACTGGACGGTCTCGGCGACCACCACCGCGGCGGTGCCGATCAGCGGCCAGCTCGGCCGGCTGCGGAAGCGCAGCACCATCGCGGCGATCAGTTGCAGGTAGCCGAGGCTGGTGACGGCGTTCGCCCCGGCCAGGTGCCAGCCGAGCCCGTCGTAGGAGCCGCTGAGGTAGACGCCGGCGAACACGGGCTGCCCGTACACGGCCACCGTGTGCGCGGCGGCCAGGACGCGCAACACCTTCCCGGCGGGGCCGGTACGGCCTTCCGGGCCGGTACTGCCCTCGGCCGGGCCGGTGCGGTCGGCGGCTTCGGGGACGGCTGGCACGGCCATGGCGGGGACTCCCTCAATCCTGGTGCGGCGAACGGAACTTGTCGCCGCTACGACGCTATGCCCCGACTGCTATCGCGTCTAAGATCAATATTGCTATGGGGTTATGCCGCTCCGGGCATGGCCGCCGACGGGGGAGCGCGATCATGGATCTGCACGCACTGACCCAGTTCCTGGTGGTGGCGCGGCTGGAGCACCTGAGCCGCGCCGCCGAGGAACTCCGGGTCGCCCAGCCCTCGTTGAGCCGCACCATCGCCCGCCTGGAGGACGAACTCGGCACCCCGCTGTTCGACCGCGGCGGGCGGCTGCGCCTGAACGAGGCCGGCCGGCTGTTCCGCGGCTACGCGGAGCGCTGCCTCGGCGAGCTGGAGGCCGGCCGCCGGGCCGTCGCGGAGGCGGCGGGCGACGGCTTCGGGACGGTCCGGCTGGCGTCCGAGACCTTCCTGACCTTCACCGCCCCGCTCGCCGCGTACAAACGCGCCCACCCCGCCGCCGAGATCGACCTGCGGCAGCTGCCGGCCGACCTGATGGCGCGCCAACTGCGCGCCCACGAGGTCGATCTGTGCGTCGCCTCCCAGCCGGTCCGCACCGAGGGCCTGCACAGCGCCCAACTCCTGGACGAGCCGGTCTCGTTGGCGGTCTCCCGCGAGCACCCGCTGGCCGGCCGCGACGCGGTGGCCCTCGCCGACCTGGCCCCGCTCCCGTTCATCACCGCCCGCCCGGGCCACTGGAACCGCCGCCTGCTCGACCACCTCTTCACCACCCTCGGCCACCCGCCCCGGATCGTCTGCGAGAGCGACGAACTCGCCGCCATCGCCGACCTGATCACCGCCGACCTCGGTGTCGGCCTGATCCCCGCCGTCGGCCGCCGGACCGCCGCCCGGCTGCCCCTCGCCCTCCTCCCCGTCGACTCTCCCGCCTGCCGCCGCACCCTCACCCTCCACTGGTCCAGTACCGCCCGCCTCTCGCCGGCTGCCGCGCTGATGCAGTCCGTACTGCTCAACTGGCCCTGGCAGACGGCTGATTGACACCGGCCCGCAGCGCCGCGCACAAGCCTGCCCCCCGTTCCGCTACACGTGTTGCGCAATCGCCGCCCCCTCATCTACTCTTCCCTTCATTACGAAACACGCGTAGCGAAATAGGGGGCGGAGGCATGGCCAGGCCGCGGGACACCGGCGTCGACGCCAAGGTGCTGGAGGCGGCGCGGGCGCTGCTGCGGGAGCGCGGGTACGCGGGCTTCGCGGTGGACGAGGCCGCCGCCCGGGCCGAGGTCGCCAGGACCACCGTGTACCGGCGGTGGCCCAGCAAGGACCACCTGGTGGTGGCCGCCTTCGCCACCATGTTCGAGACCGCGCCGATCCGGGAGACCGGGGACGTCCGGGCCGATCTGACCG
The DNA here is from genome assembly GCF_053602195.1 of Kitasatospora sp. NPDC004531. Classification (NCBI taxonomy): domain Bacteria; kingdom Bacillati; phylum Actinomycetota; class Actinomycetes; order Kitasatosporales; family Streptomycetaceae; genus Kitasatospora; species Kitasatospora sp. NPDC004531. The sequence continues at coordinate 44,168 of NZ_JBSGDD010000034.1, forward strand.
GCACGCTGACCGCGATCGCGGCCGGCCTGCGGCAGCCCGGAACCCGCGCGCTGGTGGCCGAGTTGATCGCCGCCGGCACCCGCCACCCGGAGCTCGGCGAGGCTCTGCGCGGCCTGTGGGCGCAGCGTCGCGCGGTGGCCGCCGACCTGCTCGACCGGGCGGCCGCCCGGGGCGGGCTCCCGGTGGGCGCGGACCCGGCGCTGATCCTCGATCAACTGGTCGGCCCGCTCTACTACCGGTTGCTGATCAGCGGCGACCCGGTGGACGCCCGCTACGCCCGGGCCCTGGTGGACGCCACCTTGGCCCGGCACCTCACACACTGATCCGAATCGTCCAGGGGGAGACCGTCATGAGCCTGTTCGCCTGCGAGGTCCGCGCCGAGGCCGAGTTCCGGGGTACCCCGGAGGCCGTCTGGCAGCTGCTGACCGACCACGCCCGCTATCCGCAGTGGCACCCGGTGGTGGTCCGGGTCGAGGGCGAACTCGCCGTCGGCGCGCGCCAGACCGAGGTGGTGCGCACCGCGTCCGGCCGCGAGCTGACCTTCCGCCCGGTGCTCACCGTCGTCGCCCCCGGCCGTGAACTCACCCGCGCCGGACGCCTCCTGGTGCCCGGGCTGCTCGACAACACGCACTCGTACCTGATCACCGACCTGGGCGACGGCCGGGTCCGGGTGGTGCAGCGCGAGCGTTTCACCGGCCTGCTGGCGCTGTTCCTGCGCGGCCGCACGGCCCGCGACACCGAGGCCCGGTTCACCACCGCGCTCGCCAACCTCGCAGGCCGGGCCGCGTTCGCGGGGTAGCGTGGCACGGTGAACGACACGGAGATCGACGACGACGGCATGGTGCGGGTGCGCGGGGCGCGGGTGCACAACCTGCGGGACGTCGCGGTGGCGGTGCCGCGCGGGGCAGTGGTGGCGTTCACGGGGGTGTCGGGGTCGGGGAAGTCCTCGCTGGCGTTCGGCACGCTGTTCGCCGAGGCGCAGCACCGGTACCTGGAGTCGGTCTCGCCGTACGCGCGGCGGCTGTTGCGGCAGGTGGAGGCGCCGCTGGTGGACTCGGTGACGGGGATGCCGCCGGCGGTCGCGTTGGAGCAGCGCCGGTCGGTGCCGTCCTCGCGGTCCTCGGTGGGCACCATCTCGACCATGTCGAACTTGCTGCGGATGCTGCTGTCGCGGTGCGGCGACTATCCGGCGGGCGCGTCGCGGCTGGATTCGGACGCGTTCTCGCCGAACACGCCGGCGGGCGCGTGCCCGGAGTGCCACGGGCAGGGTGTGCTGCACCGGGTGACGGAGGCGTCGCTGGTTCCCGATCCGTCGCTGTCGATCCGCGAGGGCGCGGTGGCGTCCTGGCCGGGCGCGTGGCAGGGCAAGAACCTGCGGGACATCCTGGGCGCGCTGGGCCACGACCTGGACCGGCCGTGGCGGGAGCTCCCGGCCGAGCTGCGCGAGTGGATCCTGTTCACGGACGAGCAGCCGGTGGTGACCGTCCACCCGGAGCGCGAGCCCGGCCGGATCCAGCGCCCGTACCAGGGCAAGTACAGCAGTGCCCGCCGACTGGTGCTGAAGGCGTTCTCCGAGTCCCGCAGCGAGGCGACCCGCGCCAAGGCCGCGGCGTTCCTGGAGCAGGCGCCGTGCCCGGTGTGCCACGGCCACCGGCTGCGCCCGGAGGCGCTGGCGGTGACGTTCGCGGGCCTGCCGATCACCGACCTGGCCGCGCTGCCGGCCGACCGGCTCGCCGAGCTGCTGCGCCCGTTCACCGGCGGCGACGGCCCGGCCGGCCTGCTCACCGCCGATCTCGCCGACCGGCTGGCGGCGCTGCGCCGCCTCGGCCTGGGCTACCTCTCGCTCGACCGCGCCGCCCCCACGCTGTCCACCGGCGAGCTGCAACGCCTGCGCCTGGCAACGCAGTTGCGCTCGGGCCTGTTCGGGGTGGTGTACGTCCTGGACGAGCCTTCGGCGGGTCTGCACCCGGCGGACACCGAGGCGCTGCGCGAGGTCCTCGCCGAGCTGCGCGCGGCCGGGAACACGGTGTTCGTGGTGGAGCACGACATGGCGGTGGTGCGCGGCGCGGACTGGCTGGTGGACGTCGGCCCGGGCGCGGGCGCGGGCGGCGGCCGGGTGCTGTACAGCGGGCCGGTGGACGGCCTGCGGTCGGTGCCGGACTCCGCGACCCGCCGTTTCCTGTTCGCTCCCCCGCCGCCGCCCGCGTCCCGGGGCCGCACCCCGTCGGGCGTGCTGCGGCTGCGCGGCGTCACCCGGCACAACCTGCGCGGCGTGGACGTGGACGTGCCGCTCGGCGTCCTGACGGCGGTGACGGGCGTCTCGGGCGCGGGCAAGTCGACGCTGCTCGGCGCGGCGGCCGAGGCGGCGGCCGGGGCGTCCGTCGAGCGGGTGGTGACGGTCGACCAGACGCCGCTGGGCCGCACCCCGCGCTCCAACCTGGCCACCTACACCGGCCTGTTGGACACCGTCCGCAAGCTGTTCGCCGCCACCGACGAGGCCCGCCGGCGCGGCTACGACGCCGGGCGGTTCTCCTTCAACGTCGCCTCCGGGCGCTGCCCGACCTGCGAGGGGGCGGGCGCGATCGAGGTCGAGCTGCTGTTCCTGCCGACCGCGTGGAACCCGTGCCCCGACTGCCGGGGCAGCCGCTACAACCCGCGGACGCTGGAGATCACCTACCGCGGCGCGACCATCGCCGACGTGCTCGGCCTCACCGTGGACGCCGCCGCGCCGTTCTTCGCCGACGTGCCGGCCGCCGCGCGGATCCTGACCGTCCTCCAGCAGGTCGGCCTCGGCTACCTGCGGCTCGGTCAGCCCGCGCCCGAGCTGTCCGGTGGCGAGGCCCAACGCGTCAAGCTGGCAGCCGAGTTGCACGCGGCGCGGCGCCGGCACACGCTGTACCTCCTCGACGAGCCGACCACCGGGCTGCACCCCGCCGACAGCGAGGTCCTCACCGCCCAGCTGCACCGTCTGGTCGACACCGGCGCGACCGTCCTGCTCGCCGAGCACCACCTTCCGCTGATCGCCACCGCCGACCACCTCATCGACCTCGGCCCGGCCGGCGGCACCGAGGGCGGCCGCGTCCTCGCCACCGGCGCCCCGGCGGTGGTCGCGGGCACCGCGGGCAGCCCGACGGCGCCGTACCTCGCGGCGTACCTGGGCTCGGTTTGACGCAACCGCCCCACCGCGGCGCGGCGGACGCTCTAGGCTCGGCCCTCGGGGGAGATCCGAGCCGTGGGGGATGAATTGTCCGACCGTCATGACATCGAACTGGCCGACGCCATCGAGGCGATCCGGCTGGAACTGCTGAACGCCTCCGAACGCGGGCGCGGCCAGGCGATCCAGTTCGAAGTCGGCCCCGTCACCCTGGACTTCACCGTGGAGCTCAAGCGCGACGCCCGCGCCAAGGGCGGCATCAAGGCCTGGGTGCTGTCCGCCGACGCGGAGGCGGGCGCGGCCCTCACCCGCACCCACAAGGTGTCGGTGACGCTGACGCCCAGGAACGCGGAGACCGGCGGCAGCGTCGACATCTCCAGCACCGACCTGGGCAGCCGGGACGGATTCTGACCGTGCCGTTCCTCCCCCACCACGTGGCGGCGGTCCGGGGCGCCACCCAGGGCAGCGGCGTCCTGCTCGGCCCCCGGCTGATCCTCACGGCGGCGCACGTCACCCGGTCGGCGCCGGAGGCGGCGGTGCTGGGCGGCAACGGGTGGACGGGGTGCACCGTCGTCTGGTCCCTGACCTCGCTCGACGCCGCCCTGCTGCTGGCCGAACACGACCTGACGCCCGCCGACCGCTTCGAGCCGTTGCCGTGGGGCGCGGTCGACGCCCTCGACCCGGTCTCCGGCTGCCACCTGACGGGCTTCCCGCAGGCCGGACGCGACCGGGCGGACCGCCTCGACACCGTCCAGGTGCGCGTCACGCTGACCCCGGCCGCCGGGCAGCGGAGCGGCCGCCCGGTGCTGGTCGTCCAGGACCACCCGCCGCGCTCGCGGCGCGACACCGACTCGCCCTGGTCGGGCCTGTCCGGGGCGGCCGCCGTGTTCCGCGACCGCCTGCTCGGCATCGCCGTCCAGGACCGGGACCCCGCCGCCTGGGGGCACTCCCGCCTCGACCTGGTCCCGATGACGGCGCTGCTCGCCAACCCCGACTTCTGCGCCGCGCTCGTCGAGCACCTCGGCGAACTCCCGTACCTGCAAGGCATTTCCGCCACCGAGATCGCCGACCGCGCCTTCGAGGCCGACTACGCGAAAGCCGTCGAGGCCGACTACGGCCGGATCCGCGTCTTCGGCCTCCGCCAGGCCGCCGGCCACGGCCGTCGCGGCTGGGACCTCACCACCTCCTACCTGAGCCTGGAGATCCGCTCCACCGAGGCCGCCGCCGGCCCCGACCGCGGCCCTCAGCGCGCCGAGCGCGTCCTCGCGCACCGCCGCCGGGTGCTGATCCGCGGCGAGGCCGGCTCCGGCAAGACCACCCTGGTGCAGTGGCTGGCCGTCGGCGCCACCAACGGCACCCTCGGCGAGGAGCTCGCCGAGTTCAACCACCGCGTCCCGCTCGTCCTCCAGCTCCGCAAACTGCACCGCAAGGGCGTCATGCAGCCCCGCCCCGAGGAGTTCCTCTCCCTCGACGACCGCATGTGCGCCGACCGCCAACCACCCGGCTGGGCCCACCGCCTGCTCACCACCGGACGCGCCCTGCTGCTGGTCGACGGCCTCGACGAGGTGCCGAACGAGCAGCGCGACGAGACCCTGGCCTGGCTGGAGCGCCTCCTCGACCACTACCCCGACACCCTCACCGTGGCCACCGTCCGCCCGTCCGCCGTCCCCCGGGACTGGCTGGCCCACCTGGGCTTCGACGAACTGCTGCTGTGCCCGATGAACAGCCAGGACCGCCGCGACTTCATCGAACGCTGGCACCGCGCCGCGCTCCGCGAACTCCTCGACACCGCGCACGGTGACGACGCCCAGGAGCAGCGCTGGCGCCGCGAGACCGAGCAGGACCAGGCCGACCTGCTCCGCGCCCTCGACTCGGTGCCGGAACTCTCCCTGCTCACCGACAGCCCGCTGCTCTGCGCGATGATCTGCGCCCTGAACCGAGAGTCGGACGGCGCGCTGCCCCGGCACCGCATGGCGCTGTACCGCGACGCGATGGCGATGATGCTGGTCAAACGCGACGAGGGCCGGCGGGTGCAGGGCGCGGAACTGCTCCGGGCCTCCGAGGAGGAGCAACTGGCGATGCTCCGGCGGATCGCCCACTGGCTGGTGCGCAACAACCAGTCCGAGGGCCACCGCCGCGACGCGCTCGACCAACTCACCAAGGCCCTGGCCCACTTGCCCGCCGTCGCCCGCCACACCGACGCCGCGCAGGCCTGGGTGCACCTCCTCAACCGCACCGGCCTGCTCACCGAGACCGGGCCCGACACTTTTCAGTTCATCCACCGCACCTTCCAGGACTACCTGGCCGCGATGGAGTTCCGCGAGGAACGCGACTTCGGCCTGCTGGCCGGCCACGCCGCCGACGAACAGTGGGGCGACGTCATCCGCATGACCGTCGGCCACTGCGGGCCCCGCGAACGCGCCGAACTCCTCACCGCGATCCTCGCCGCCGCGGACGCCGCCCCCGCCGACCTCAAGCCCGCCATCCACCTCCTCGCCGCCACCTGCCTGCCGAGCGCCCCCGAACTCGACGGCGAGGTGCGCGCGGCGGTGCTGGCGGGGCTGCGCGAGCACCTGCCTGCGCTGGTATGCGAGGCGAACCGGGCGGACGTACTGCTGCTGGCTGCGGTCGGTGAGGAACTGGTGCCGCTTCTAAGGGAGTTCGCCGAGCTCGAACCGGCGCGGGTGGCCGAAGCAGGCTACCGGGTCCCGGACGTCCTCGGCCTCATCGGCGGGGCCGACGCGCTCACGCTGCTGGTGACCCTGGCCGAGGACGAGCGCCTGGTAGCGCAGGTGGTGAGCCAATGGCGACACTTCGAGACCGGAGCGTTCGCCCACCAAGTGGTAGACCGGGTCGATCTCTCCACTGTCCTTGTCGCGATCCTATGGCCCGCACATATCGATGCGTTGGCCGACCATCCAACCCTTCGCAACGCCTGGATCGGTGGTCCGGCAATGCCCGTCGATCCAAAGCGGTGGGGCCAACTGGCCTACCAGCTCCAATCCTTGACCCTTTCGTCGCTACCGGGGCTGCGGGACGTCTCCTTCCTGCGGCAGTGGCCGCACCTTCGCAGCCTCGGCCTCTACCAGTGCCCGAATCTGGTCGACCTGACTCCCTTGCGGGGTATGCCACTTGACTTCCTCGCCATTCGATCCGTCAGGGCTGAACAGAGATTCGACGAACTGTGGGCGATGGTGCGGAGCCTGCGAAAACTGCGGGCCCTCACCCTGCTGACACCGGACCCCGCCGCACTGCTGGAACAAGAACCGCTGCCCGGCATTGAGTGCTTGGAACTGATCAACGTCGCCACCAACTACCCGCTCGTCCACCTCTGCTCGGCGTTCCCCAATCTTGATCGGCTGGACCTCGTGGTCACCAGCGACTGCACCTCACTCGACCTGACGCAGCTCCCCCGCCATCTCCAACTAACTCTCACCATCCCGGCCTCAGCCACCGAGCCGCGCCTGATCGGCCGGAACCGGTTCGCGCCCGACCGCCTCACCGTCCGCCTTTTCAGGTAGCGTCCGTCCGCAGCAGCGAGTAGATCACCTGGTCGTGCCACCGCCCGCCCCGCCACTGCGCGGAGCGCAGCACGCCCTCCCTGGTGAACCCGGCCTTCTCCAGGGCGCGTTGCTCGGCGAGGTTCGCGAAGTCGGTCCAGGCCTGGAGCCGTTCGGCGCGGGTGTGCGCGAACAGGTAGTCGGCGAGCAGCTGTTGGGCCCGCGTGCCGATGCCGCGGCCCTGCGCGGACGGGAGCAGGCCGATGCCGAGCGACCAGCAGGCGGACGTCTCGGGACGGCCCCAACTGGCGGCGAACCACTCCACCCGGCCCACCGTCCGACCGGCCTCCGCGACGGCGAGGACGCCGCTGTCGGCCCCCAGCAGCCCGTTCTCCGCGAAGCGGCGCCGGATGCCGTCCGCCGAGCGGTAGCCGAACCACTGGTAGGGGCCGACGCCCTCCGGGCCGGCGAGCTCGCGCTCGAAGAGGTCGACGTCCTCTGCGGTGAGGGGGCGCAGCGTGATCTCGTCCGGCATGGTGGGCGACTCCTGATCGTCTCGACTCGGAGCGTCACCCTATGACGGGCCCCATCAGCGCTTTCCGCCGGGCCGACAGGTCGACGGAGCGCCCGCGCCGGTCAGTTCTGGTTCTCGGCGCGGAACATCCAGCTGTGCTTCTCGAGTGCGGCGGTGACCGCGATCAGCAGGTCCTGGGTGACGGGGTCCGCCGCCTCGGTCTTCTCGATCCGCTTCCGCATCCGCCCGATCACGGCGCCGAACGCCTCGACCAGGTGGGCGACCGCCGCGTCGTCGGAGGTCCAGCCGGCCGGGAACTCGGGCAGGCCGCTGGTCTTCGCCACCGTGCCGGCCCGCCCGTCCGGGCTGACGCCGATCGCGGCGGCCCGCTCGGCCACCTGGTCGGAGAACTCGCGGGCCGTCGCCACCACCTCGTCGAGGTGCAGGTGGACGGAGCGGAACCGGGGTCCGTAGAGGTTCCAGTGCGCCTGCTTCGCCACCAGGGACAGGTCCACCAGGTCGACGAGGGCGCCCTGCAGTGCGTCCCCGGCCGTGTCGCGGTCGCGGTCCGCCAGGGGGCTGTGGGTGAGGTCCATGGGAGGGTCCTTTCCGCCTCGGGGGAGATGGCCGGTGAACGTCCGGCCGCCCTCCGGCTGCCCCCTGCGGCGGACCGGAAACCCGCGACCCCGGGCAGTGACGGCCCTGCGGCAGGCCGTCACGGCAGCGGGTCGGTGCGGGTGGGTGGCGTCAGCGCCGTCGCGAGCCGGTCGACGCCGAATCCGCTGATCAGCAGGCGTTCCTTGCGGTTCCCGGTGAGCTGCTGGGTCCAGTCGACGAACCCGCCGTCCGCGACCTCCAGTCGTCGGCCGTCGACGGTGACGTGGATCTTGAAGCACAGCTCGGTGTAGTAGCCGCGCCCGCTCGTCCGGCCGGGATCGTCGACGACGTCGAGGCCCGGGGTTCCGGCCAGCTCTGTCCGCACGCGCGCCAGGATCGGCGCGGCGGCCTCGTCGAGGCGGGTGAGGCGGATCTCCGTCCGCTGCACGTCGGCACGTGCCGTCGCCCGGGCGGCGAACCGCAGGTGCTCGACCAGGTGTTGCTGTTCGAAGGTCCGGCTGCCGGTGTCCCGGCCGGCGGTCACCAGGGCGAACAGCTGGAAGTGGGCGAGCATGCCGGGGGCGTCGAAGTGCTGGGCGCGCACCACGCGTTGACTCGCTGCGAGCCGGACCGGCACGGCCGAGCGCGGGTCGGCGGCCAGCGCCTCGGATCTGCGCCGGGCCGCCTCCAGCGCCAGGGCGTTGGTCGGGTCGGCGGCGACCTCGCTGCCCCGGACGGTGGCGACGACCTTGCGCGGGTCGACGGTCGCGACCGCCGTGTGCGCGGCCAGCGGCACGAGCGGGGCCAGGGTGAGCAGCTCGAAGTCGTCGGGCAGCGCCGAGAGCAGCAGGTCCTCGACTCGTCGCAGCTGCGCGAAGCCCGTCGGGGCCGGGGCCACGAACCGGTCGGTGCGGTAGCGCCGCATCACCTCGGCCGGGGTGAGCCGGTCGGCGCGCCGCCGGAAGACCTCCAGCAGCAGCGTGGTCAGGTCCGCCCCGGTCAGGCCCTCGGCCAGCAGCTCCAGCGCTTCCGGCCCGCCCGGCCGGGCGAGCACCCGGCGCAGCGCCGGCCCGGTCGGATTCTCGTCGCGTGTCATGGCGGACCAGTATCGTCCGCCCGGCGACGCGGGGCTCACAGGTTTTCCGCGCACCGGGGCGGTCGCGCGAAGCGCCTTGCCGAGGCCCGGCGCTCGTCGTCCGCCCCCCACGTCCCCGCCCCGCCCACGCCCACGCCCCCCGTCCCGCGCCGAGCAGCGTTCCGCCCGCCATCGGCCGGTCGGCGCGGTGGCGGGCGGAGGGTGCGGTGCGGTGCGGGCTTCGGCGGCGGGCCGTCAACGTCCGGGCTGGGCGACGGCGCGCTCCACGGGTTCGCCGTGGACGAGCCGGCCGGGCGGCGGCAGTGCCGGGTAGACCTTGTCGACGGGGCGCAGCGCGACGTGCGAGTCGTCGTCCTGGTGCGCGGGCAGGCCGCCGGTGGCGGGGGTGCCGCCGGGCGTCGCGGCGTCGACCGGCTGCGGGACGCCGCCGGGCGTCGCGGCGTCGACCGGCTGCGGGACGCCGCCGGGGGTGGCGGTGTCGGCGGGCAGCGGGACGCCGCCGGGGGTGACGACGTCGCCGCGCCCGAAGAAGTCGCCGGGCGTGAGGCCGCCGACGGTGCCGAGCGGGTCGGCGGCGGTGGTGTCGGCGGGCGTCGCGCCCGGCTCGGCGGCCGTGGCGGTGACGGGGGCGGACTCGGCGGGCCGGACCGGTGCGCCGAGGGCGGCGGCGGAGGGCGCGACGAGCAGGGTGATGGCGGCGGCGGCGACCAGCGCGGCGCCTCGGGAGTGCGGTGCCATGGGGGTTCCTCGTGGTCCCGGCCGGGCGGCGCGCACTGCGGCGGCGGACCCGGCTGCGGTGATCGGTTTGCCCGGATTATTAACCGTTCGCCCCGTCGTTCGCGCGGCCTCGCTCCGCATTCCATACCGACGGACCACAGGCCGCTCCGCCCCCGCTCGGGCTTCCGTCCCTCCCCGCTCCCCCCGTCCGTAGCGTCCGCCCCCGGCGATGTCCGGTGCCGACGGCTGAATACGGTGGGGGCCCGGTCGATCGAGAGGACGCGAAGACGTGGATGTGTACGAGGCCGTGGACAGTCGCCGGGCGGTGCGGGCGTTCAGCGACGAGCCCGTGCCCAAGGAGGTGCTCGAACGGGTGCTGACGGCGGCGACGCGGGCTCCGTCCAGCGGGAACCTCCAGCCCTGGCAGCTGTACGTCGTCACCGGCGAGCCCCTGGCCGAACTCAAGCGGACCGCGACCGCCAGGGCGCTGGCGGGAGACCCGGGCGACGGGCGCGAGTACCCGATGTACCCGGAGGGGCTGGCCTCGCCGTACCTGGACCGCTTCGCCGCTGCCGCCGCCCAGCGGTACGAGGCGCTGGGGATCGAGCGCGACGACCCGGACCGGCCCAGGAAGATCGCTGCGTTGAACGCGGAGGCGTTCGGGGCGCCGGCCGTCCTGTTCTGCTACCTCGACCGGACGATGGGGCCCGGGCAGTGGGCCGACGCGGGGATGTACCTGCAGACGGTCATGCTGCTGCTGAGGGCCGAGGGGCTGCACAGCTGCCCCCAGGTGATGTGGACCGTGTACCGGGAGACCGTCAGCCGGGCGGTGGGGGCCGATGACGGACTCGTGCTGTTCTGCGGCGTCTCCGTGGGGTTCGAGCAGGAGGGCGTGCCGCGACTGCGCACCGGGCGGGCGGACCTGGCGGAGACGGTGCGCTTCATCGGGGGGTGACGTCGGCCGGCCTCACCCTTCCCCAGGTGCCGCCCGGCCCTCGGCGACGGCGCGCAGCCACCCGGCGATCTCCGCCGCGCCCGGCTGTCCCGCGCTCACCGGCGGGCCGCCGAAGCCTCGGCCGCGTCCGCCGCGTCCTGGGCGGCCAGCACCTCGTCGCCGTGCTCGAACGCCCAGGCCCCGAAGGCGTCGATGGGGGCCAGCAGGGTGCCGCCGAGAGCGGTCAACTCGTATTCAACGCCGGGGTGTTGGGGCTGACGGGCGACCAGGCCGGAGTGTTGCAGGCGGCGCAGCGTCTCGGTGAGCACCTTGGAGCTGATGCCGCCGATGCGTTCCCGGAGTTCGACGTGGCGGCAGGGGCCGTCGCGCAGTGCCCAGAGCACCACGGCGTTCCAGGTGTTGGAGAGCAGGTCGAAGGCAAGGCGGGCTCGGCAGTCGGCGAGGAAGGCGTCGGCGGTCACGTACCGAATGGTGCCCGACCGCCTCCCTACTGTCGAAGGAGATCAGCAACCCGCCGATGAATGGGAGCAGTTGATGAGCGACGCGATGACGGTCGGCGTGCTCGGAACCGGCCGGATGGCCGAGGCGCTGGCCGGGCAGTGGGCCCGGGCCGGGCACCGGGTCACGGTCGGCGGCCGGGACGGGGCCGGGGCCCGCCGGCTCGCCGAGCGGATCGGCCACGGGGTCCGCCCGGCCGACCTGCGCGGGGCGGCGGAGGCCGGCGAGGCGGTGCTCGTCGCGCTGCCGTACGGGGCGGGGGCGGGGGTGGTGGGCGAGCTGCGGTCGGCGTTGGCGGGCCGCACGCTGCTCGACTGCGCCAATCCGGTCGGGCCGGGCTTCGCGCTGCTCACCGGCCAAGGCCCGTCCGCCGCCGAACAGTTGGCGGCAGCGGCGCCGGACGCCCGGGTCGTGAAGGCGTTCAACCTGTGCCACGAGAGCGTCTGGCGTCTGCGGCCGCCGGTGTTCGACGGCCGCCCCCTCGCCGTCCCGCTGTGCGGCGACCACCCGGAGGCCCTCGCCCACGCCACCACGCTGGTCCGGGCGCTCGGCTGCACGCCCGTCCAGGCCGGCCCGCTCGCCCGCGCCCACCTGCTGGAGGCCAACGCCGCCCTGTACATCGGCCTCTGGGTCGGTGAACAGGCCGACGTCCAGGCGATCGCCCCACCGCTCGCCCACGCCGCCGGCTGACCTCCGACCGCCCTTCCACAGGGCGAAGTCGGCCCGCGATCGGGGCAGTTCGCGGGCCGACTGCACGGACGAGCTACCGTGCCCGGCGCGGGTCAGCGGGGCGCCATCCCCGTGCTGTCGCGGAGCGCGGTCGTGGCGCCACCGTCCCCGCACTGCTCGGTGTTCCCGCCTGGGGCGAGGTGTGCACTGCCCCGGAATTCGTCGATCGAGGTGTGGTCGTGCTTCGCGCTCGGCCAGCGGAAGGTGATCTGGTCCAGGGAGTCGAGCGGTCTGGCGTCGAAGAGCGCGAAGACCGTCAGCCGGGTGTCACCGGCCGTCTCGTCGCGGACGGCCCGGTAGCGGTTTCCGGCCGTGTCCCGCACGGTGATGGGGCCGGCGGCGGCACCGGCGAGGACCAGGGTGACGATCAGCGTGTCGCCGGCGGCGACCGGGCGGGCGATCTGCAGGGACTCACCGGTCGTGACGGCCGCCTCGCGCGGGGAGCCGGTCCCCTCGTCGCCGATCCTCCCCAAGTAGCCGCAATCGTCCGGAAGTTGGCGCATACCCGGAGACGAAGGCCGGTCGCCGACCGCGCGCCCGCCTCCGACCGGTGCGGCGGCCGACAGCAGGGCCAGCAGCGCGACGACCAGACCTCCGACCGGCAGCAGCGGCCACGCAGGGCGCAGCCCGGCCGTTCGGCGGCGTCCCGCCCGGGCCTCCGGCTCCTCGGCCCCCCGGAGCACTTCCCGTTCGGCGACAGCCACCTCCGGTTCCGCCAACTCGGCTGCCTGCTCCACAACTTGAACCCGCTGCCAGGCCGCCTTCCACCGCGCGAGCTCCTCCACCGGCGTCCCGAACGCGACACCGAGCGCCAACACCCGCTCCAGCGGCGGGAGTCGGGAGCGCTGCGGGTTCAAGTCCCCTGCGAGGGTGCTGCGCGGGCAGCTGGTGCGGCGCTCCAGTTCACGCAGCGACGGGTTGCCGGACCAGGCCTTCAACTCCCGGAGTCGGCCGACGAATTCCTGCGGCGTCCGGACATCTCCCGGATCGGGCCTGGCCATGGACGACTCCCCCTTCGGCAGCGGCGGCGAGGCGGGTAACCAGTCGGGATCGCCGCCCAGTTCTCGCTGGGTCATCCGGCCTCCTTGCGCGGTTCGGACGGTCGGCCCGGTCGTACGCGGACCTCGGGCCGGGAACCATCCTGGCCAACACCGCACTGGCACTCCATGGCGTTCGCTTGGCGTTCTCCCCTGCGCTCGGCGCGCGGGAGTTCCTCGCCCAGCCCGGCCAATGGGATCGCGAACCAGCCCCGAGCAGCAGCCGCCCTCAAGCGCGCCGACTGCCGCTCGAACCGCCCTCAGGTGAACCGATCCACTGCCCTCACACCGGCGGTCGCACCCAGGGCGCGAGGCGCTCGCCCGGGGCCAACTCCCCGCGCCAGTAGCGGAAGACCCGCCCCTCGACCACTCGCACCCCGGCTGCGGCGATCAGGCCCTCGACGGGCTCCGGGCCGCCGCCGTCCGCGGTGAAGGCCACCAGGACCGGTGGCGTCGCGCCGAGTCGCGCCCGGACGTGGGCCGTCTCCGCCGGGGTCGGGTCGCGGAAGACCGGATCCTGGAAGAAGGCCGGGACGGACACCAACTCCGGGTCGTCGAAGTGCAGTTCGAGCAGGTGGTGGTAGCTCAGGTCGTGGCCGGCGCCCAGCACCAGGCAGCCCGGGTGCCACGAGACCACGTCCCAGTCCCACCAGGAGCCGGGCGGCAGCTCGATCGCGGCCATCAACGGTCCAGCAGCGCGGCGAGGTACCGGTCGGCGTCGGCCGCCAGTTCGGCTCGGCCGGGCGGGTTCGCGTGGCCGGCGCCCGCCGTCCCGTTGAACAGCACGCCCTCGCACCAGCGCAGCAGCCGCCGGGCGTCCGCGACCGGCTCCGTCGAGCCGCACGCCCGCAGGAGTTGCCCGGCCACCTCCTGGAAGCCCGCGCCCAACCGGTCGTAGACGGAACGGAGTTCGGGCCGCCGGGCGGCTTCGAGGGCCAGCTCGATCCGGGCCACCGTCAGCGTCCGCCCGTCCGTCAGCGCGTGTGCCAGGCCGTCCGCCACCACGGCCAGCAGCAGTCGTCGGGCCGCTGCGGCGTCCTCGACCGGGCGGGTCGGGGCGTCGCCGATCAGGCCGGCCGACTCCACCTCGGCGATCCGCACCAGGGCCAGTTCGAGCAGCGCCGACCGGGTCCGGGCCAGGTTGGACGTCGATCCCACCGGCAGCCCGGCCGCCTCGTCCACTGCCCGGTGCGTCAGGCCGCGCAGGCCGCGCTCGGCGATCACGGCGATGGCCGCGTCGGCAATCCGGATCGGTCGTGCCACAGTCATACCCGGCATCATCGCGCGCCCCGGCCGCAACCCCCAAAAGCGCACGAAGCGTCAGCGTCCGGATACCGTCGGCGACATGACCGACTCGCGACCACCGCACCCCCGGGACGCCCGGCCCGCCCGGCGCCTGCCGACCGTCCGCCGGACCTCGCCACTGCCCGACCACGACGGCCCGGCAGGCCCGCTCGGCCCCGGCAGCCCGGTCTGGTACGCGGCGTACGGGTCGAACATGCACGCCCGCCGCCTCGCCCGCTACATCGCCGGCGGCCGACCGCCGGGCGCGAGCCGCACGTACCCGGGCTGCCGCGACCGCACACCACCGGGTCGGACGCTGCCGATCCTGCTGCCGGGCATCCTGTACTTCGCGCTCGAATCGCCCACCTGGACGGGCGGCAGCGCCTTCTACGACCCCACCCGCGACGGCGACATGCCGGCCCGCGCCTACTTCCTGACCGCCCAGCAGTTCGCCGACATCGCCGCCCAGGAGATGCGCCGCGCCCCCGGCCCCGAGCTCGACCTCACTCGCGTCCTGAGCGCCGGCCGCGACCAGTTCGGCCCCGGCCGCTACGAGACCCTGATCTGCCCGGGCACCCTCGACGGCGTCCCCGTCCTCACCTTCACCGCCCCCTGGCCGCTCGCCGACGCCGAGCTCAACCCGCCCGCCGCCCGCTACCTGGCCAACCTCGCCGCCGGCCTCGCCGAGGCCCACCACTGGACCCCCGCCCGATCCGCCGCCTACCTCGCCACCCGCCCGGGCGCCACCGCCCACTGGACCCCGGAAGCCGTCCTCCAGGCCCTCCGCGCGAACCCCATGGACAGCTGACGCCTCGCAGCGTCGCGATACTGGGCCGGTGAACGACACCGCATCCCCGTACGGAGCGACGACCGAAACCCTGGGCCGGCGGGTCTACCTCGGTCTGCGCGAGGACGCCCTCGACCCGCAGGACGTGGTCGCCCTCGCCTGCGACCTGCTCGACCGGTTCCACCCCACCGCCGCCGTCCTGGAGGTCGTCGAGCGGAACCCGGCCGACGTGCCACCGGCAGAAATGGCGGCCCTGGCCCGGCGCATCCTGGACGACGCGGGTTTCGATCCCGGCTTCGACCTCGCCCCCGAGCGTCTGGAGACCTTGCGCTCCGCGCTGCGGATCGTGGCCCGCGACCTGTCCGCGCGCGGGATCCGGGGCGAACCGGAGATCGAGGTCCTGGACGGCTGGTTCCCCCCGGGAGCCGGTGTCCGTCTCGCCGACGGCGAACGCCTCGACCGGGGCGGCCACATCCTGCCGGGCATGTGCGACGAGCCGACCACGGCGCTGGCCAACCTGGCGATCATGATCCAGGAGAGCCTGCTCGAATCGACCCGGCAGGTCTGGCCGGTGTGCCCCCGACACGGCCTCGGCGTCCACGGCTCGGAGCGGGACGGCGCGGCCGTCTGGTGGTGCGCGGGCGAAGGCGGACACGTGCTCGCCCGGGTCGGCGAACTCCCGCGCGCCGGGCAGCCGTCGCGGTGAGCACCGTCCCGCCCGGGACGGCACGCCGCAGGCGATCGGGCGAGCAGCACCCCTCCCCACTCGAACTACAGCCGTAGTACGCTCGACCTCGGCAAGCCCCACTACATCTGTAGTCCAGTCGGCCGATGGGAGCCCCGTCATGCCCTCCGCCCCGCACCCCGACCCAGCCGCGCACCCCGACCCGGCCGCGCGCCCCGCGATCGTCCTCGGCGCCGGCATCGGTGGCCTCGCCGCCGCCCTCGCGCTGCACCGGCGCGGCGTCCCGGTCACCGTCCACGAGCGCGCCGCCGACCTCGAACCCGTCGGCGCGGGGCTGGCCCTGGCGCCGAATGCCTTGCGGGCCCTGGACGTTCTGGGTGTCGGGGCGCGCCTGCGCGCCCTCGCGGTGCAGCACCCGGCGATGGGCCTGCGGCGCCCGTCGGGGCGGTGGCTGGCCCGGACGGACAGCGACGCGGTGCGGCGGCACTTCGGCGAGCCGGTGATCGCGGTGGCGCGCGCCGAGCTGCTCGCCGCCCTGCTGGCGGCCCTCCCGCCCGGCACCGTCCGCACCGGCTCCCCGGCCGCGCTGGTCGACGCCGGCGACGACCGGAACCCGGCGGTGGTCGAGACCCCGGCCGGCCGCCACCGGGCGTCCCTGGTGGTCGCCGCCGACGGCATCCACTCCGCCACCCGCACGCACCTGTTCCCGCAGCACCCCGGGCCGCGCTACTCGGGGTTCACCACCTGGCGCACGGTCGTCGACGCCCCCGAACGCCCGCCCGCCGCCGTCGGCGAAGTCTGGGGACGCGGCGCGCTGACGGGCGTCGTGCCGCTCGCCGGCGGGCGGGTGTACGTGTACGCGGCCGCCCTCGCCCCGGCGGGGCAGCGCGCGGCGGACGGCGACGAGCACGCCGAACTGCTGCGCCGGTACGGCAGTTGGTGCGCCCCGCTGCCGGAACTGCTGCGGCGCACGAACGCCGCCGCGGTGCTGCGGCACGACGTGTGGGAGCTCACCGACCCGCTGCCGTCGTTCCACCGCGGACGGGTCGCGCTGCTCGGCGACGCCGCGCACGCCATGTCGCCGTTCCAGGGCCAGGGCGCCTGCCAGGCCGTCGAGGACGCGGTGGTCCTCGCCGCCGCACTGCCCTCCCCGGACCTCGCCCCGGAGTCGGTCGCGGCGGGCCTGCCCGCCTACTCCGCCGCCCGCCTGCCGCGCACCTCCCGCATCGTGGCGGGCTCGCGCACCGTGAGCCGCGTGGTCGCCGTCCGCTCCCGCCCCGGCACCCTGCTGCGCGACGGCGCACTCGCCCTCGCCGGACGCCTCCCCGCCCGCGTCCTGCTCGACCGCACCGCCCCCACCTACGACTGGCGGCCACCCACCGCCCCCGATCCGATCACCCGTTGACGCCGCCCCGCCCGGCCGCTCAACTCGTCGTGATCACCAGGTCGTTCACCCCGCCCCCGGACATCTCGACCGCCGCCCGCACCAGCGCCGCCAGCGCACGGGAGCGCGCAGCAGGGGCCCAGGCCAGGACGGTGGTGACGGGCGGGGCGTCCGGGACGGGGACGACGGCGACGCCGGGGCGCAGCTGGTTGCGGGCGGACTCGGGGAGGACCGCGTGCGTCCGGCCGAGTGCGATCAGCTGGTTGAGCTGGGTGCTGTCGCGGATCTCGGGGCCGGGGCCGTCGGGGTAGCCGCCGTCCCGGCGGGGGAAGCGCGGGGCGGGCAGGTCCGGCAGGGCGTCGAGTTCCGCGAGGCGCAGGGTGGGGCGGGCGGCCAGCGGGTGGTTCGCCGGGAGCAGGGCGACGCGGCCCTCGGTGTGCAGTGCCTCGCTGTCGAGTCCGGTGGTGGAGTCGAACGGCAGGTGCAGCAGCGCCGCGTCCACCGCGCCTTCGCGCAGCAGGCGTTCCTGCTCGCCGACCCGGCACAGCCGCAGGTCCACCGGCACCGCGTCCGGCCCGGCCGCGTACGCGTCGAGCAGGGCGGCCAGCAGTTCGGGCCCGGCTCCGGCCTTCGCGGCCAGCACCAGCCCGGGCGGCTGCCCGGCCCGCCGGGTGCGCTCCTCGGCGGCGGCGACCGCGGCCAGCACGGTGCGGCCCTCGCGCAGCAGCACGCGGCCCGCGCCGGTGAGCGCCACGCCCCGGCTGTCGCGTTCCAGCAGGACGGTGCCGAGCCGCCGCTCCAGCTGCGCGATGGCCCGCGACAGCGGGGGCTGCGCCATCCCGAGCCGCCGCGCCGCCCGCCCGAAGTTCAACTCCTCGGCCACGGCCACGAAGTAGCGCAGTTCCCTGGTCTCCACCGGCCCATCCTACGGCGATACCCGTACGGTATCGCCGGGCCACCGAACCGGTCTTGGCCACAGCACCGCCGCCGGCCCGACCATGGCCGCATGAACGTGAACACGAACACGAGCGACCGGGCCGTGGCGCTGGTGACCGGCGCCAACAAGGGCATCGGCTACGAAATCGCGGCGGGGCTCGGCGAGTTGGGCTGGCAGGTCGGCGTCGGCGCACGGGACGCGCAGCGGCGCGAGGACGCGGTGCGGTCGCTGCGCGCCCGCGGCGTCGACGCGTTCGGGGTGCCGCTGGACGTCACCGACGACGAGTCCGTGGCGGCCGCCGCCGAGCTGCTGGCGGAGCGTACCGACCGGCTCGACGCACTCGTCAACAACGCTGCGATAGCCGGTAGTTGGGCGCAGGGGCCGCTCATTGTGGACCTGGCGCTGGTGCGGCAGGTGGTGGAGACCAACGTGCTGGGGGTGATGCGGGTGACCAACGCGGTCCTGCCGCTGCTGCGCCGCTCCGCCGCGCCGCGGATCGTCAACATGTCCAGCGCCGTGGGCTCGTTGGCGCTCCAGTTCGACGCCGACGGGTTCGTCGGGCCGCCCTCGGCCGCCTACGCGCCGTCGAAGACCTTCCTGAACGCCCTGACGGTGCAGTACGCCAAGGAATTGAGCGGCGAGGGCATCCTGGTCAACCTGGCCTGCCCGGGCTTCTGCGGCACCGACCTCAACGACCACCGCGGCCCCCGCACCCCCGCCCAGGGCGCGGCGATCGCGATCCGCCTGGCCACCCTTCCCGCCGACGGCCCGACCGGGCGGTTCTTCAACGAGGACGGCCCACTGCCCTGGTGAGGTGCCGTCGGGCGACGAGGAGACTCAGAGCTCCGACACCCAGGGCGGGTTGGCCCCGGCGACCGCGACGGTCCGGGCCGCGACCCGCGCCGCGAACTCGCAGGCGCGCTCCAGGCCGTCGTCCGTCAGCGTGTCCAACCTCCCGCCGAGCACGTCCTGTTGGGCCAGCGAGTGGAGCAGGCCGGCGGTGAACGAGTCGCCGGCGCCGACGGTGTCCACCACGGCGGCCGGCGGCGCGGGCACCCGGATCCGCCGGCCGTCGAGGGAGGCGAGCGCGCCGTGTTCGGCCAGGGTGATCACCACCAGTCGGGCGCCGGCCCGGTGCCAGTGGTCGCAGGCCTGCTCGGGGGTGGCGCCAGGCAGCAGCAGCGCCAGGTCGTCGGCGCTCAGGCGCAGCAGGTCGGCGAGCTCGCACCAGCGGGCCAGGCGCTGCCGGTAGGCCGCCGGATCGACCAGCAGGGGGCGGACGTTGGGGTCGATCGAGACGGTGGCGCCGGCCCGCACGTCGGCGAGCAGGTCCTCGATCCGCGGGCCGCCGGGCTCGCGGACCAGTGCCAGCGAACCGGTGTGCACGCACACCGCGCCGTCGCTCCGGGCGGACGCCAGCTCCCCGTCGGTCCACTGCCAGTCGGCGGTCCGCTCGGCGTGGAAGGAGTAGTCGGCGTGGCCGTCGCCGTCGAGCGCGGCCAACGCCAGGGTGCTCGGCTCGGCGGCCCGCACGGCACCCGACAGGTCCACTCCGGAGGCGGCCAGGTGGGCGCGGAAGAGTTCGCCGAACGGGTCGCCGGAGAGCCGTCCGAGGAAGCGCGTGGGCGTGCCGAGCCGGGCCAGCGCCACGGCGGTGTTCGCCGGGCCGCCGCCGGGCAGCACCCGCAGCGCCAACTCCCCGGGGCGGGCCGCGCCGCGCTCCACGAACGCGTCCGCGACGCACTCCCCGATCACGGTGATCGACCGACCCGCCATCGCAACCAACCTCCCACCGGGGCGAACGCGCACCGGACGCACGCCCGACGCACCTCGGACCGGTTCGGACTCCATCACCGCGACCCGTCCCGCGTCAAAGCGGCGCAGTCGGCGCGCCCCGGCCGGCCGATGTACCTTTCAGGCCGCCGCCCGCGTATCCGCACCTCAATTGGGAGCGCCCCCACAGTCGTTGACACCGCCCGGACGCGTCTGGCCTCATGGCCCGCACCCCCAAGGGCGCCCACCCGCGTCCGGAGAGGAACGAGACCATGCGACTCCCACGCCGCCCAGCCGCCCTGCTCGCCGCGCTGGCCGCCCTGCTCACCGTCACCTTCGCCGCCGCTCCGGCCGCCCCGGCCAGTCCGGCCGCCCCCGCCGCCCCGGAGGCGGCGCCCGCGGCCGGCGCCGGCTTCTGGCACACCAGCGGCCGGCAGATCCTGGACGAGGCCGGCAATCCGGTCCGGATCGCCGGCATCAACTGGTTCGGCTTCGAGACCTCCAACTACGTGCCGCACGGCCTGTGGAGCCGCGACTACAGGTCGATGATCGACCAGATGAAGTCGCTGGGCTACAACACCATCCGGATGCCGTACAGCGACGACATCTTCAAGGGCACCACCCCGACCAGTCTGAACACCTCGGGCGGCATGAACGCCGACCTGGTCGGCCTGAACTCGCTCGGCGTGATGGACAAGCTGGTCGGCTACGCCGGCAGCGTGGGCATGAAGGTGATCCTGGACCGCCACCGCCCGGACTCCGCCGGGCAGTCGGCCCTCTGGTACACCTCCTCGGTACCGGAATCCACCTGGCTGGCGAACCTGAAGACGCTGGCCGGCCGGTACGCCGGCAACGCGGCGGTGATCGGCATCGATCTGCACAACGAGCCGCACGACCCGGCCTGTTGGGGCTGCGGCGACCAGGCCACCGACTGGCGGCTGGCCGCGCAGCGCGGCGGCGAGGCGGTGCTGTCGGCCAACCCGAAGCTGCTGGTCTTCGTGGAGGGCGTGCAGTCCTTCAACGGCTCCTCCTACTGGTGGGGCGGCAACCTCCAGGGCGCGGGCCAGTACCCGGTCCAACTGAGCGTCGCCAACCGGGTGGTGTACTCGGCGCACGACTACGCGACCAGCGTGGCGCAGCAGTCCTGGTTCTCCGACCCGAGCTTCCCGTCGAACATGCCGGGCATCTGGGACAGGAACTGGGGCTACCTGTTCAACCAGAACATCGCCCCGGTGTGGGTCGGCGAGTTCGGCACGACGCTCCAGTCCACCGTCGACCAGGCGTGGTTGAAGGCGCTGGTGCAGTACCTGCGGCCGACGGCGACGGCGGGCGCGGACTCCTTCCAGTGGACGTTCTGGTCGTGGAACCCGAACTCGGGCGACACCGGCGGCATCCTGAACGACGACTGGACGACCGTGAACACGGTGAAGGACGGCTACCTGGCCTCCGTCAAGTCGCCCAGTTTCACCGGTGGTTCGGGCGGCGGCGGCACGGGTGACACCCAAGCGCCGTCCGTGCCGGGCGGGTTGGCGGTGACGGGCACCACGGCGAGCAGCGTCTCGCTGTCCTGGTCGGCGTCCACGGACAACACCGGCGTCACCGGGTACGACGTGTACCGGGGCGGGACGAAGGTCGCCTCGACGGCCGGAACGTCCTACACCGACAGCGGCTTGAGCGCGGCGACGACGTACAGCTGGACGGTCCGCGCGAAGGACGCGGCGGGCAACGTGTCGGCGTCCTCGGCGGCGGTCACCGCGACCACGTCGGCGGGCGGCGGGGGCAGCGCGGGCTGCTCGGCGGTGATCAGCCTGAACGACTGGGGCAGCGGCCTGACCGCGACGGTGACGGTCACCAACACCGGCGCCGCCGCGACCACGGGTTGGCAGGTGGCCTGGACGTGGCCCACCGGCCTTCAGATCAGCGGGAGTTGGGGGGCGAACGTGACGCGCAGCGGGCAGGCGGTGACGGCGGGCAGCCTGTCCTACAACGGGGCGCTGGCCCCGGCGGCGTCCACCACCTTCGGCGTTCAGGCGACCCGCACGGACTCCTCCGCGGCAGCCTCCGCGACGCCGGTCTGCACGGCGACCTCCTGAGCCCCGCTGCGGCGTCCGCCCGTCGGCTCCCACCGGGGGCAACCGCCGTGCTGCTGACGGTGCCGGCGGCCTGGGCGGCGGGCCTGCTGACGCTGGTGCAGCTGTACGCGGTGGTGCTGGCCGTCGGCACGCTGTCG